>NZ_JBRILT010000041.1:0-40776 GCF_052977065.1 Shewanella sp. 125m-1 | reverse complement strand
AAGTGGTCACTTTGCTCTTCATCTTTAACGAGGAACATTTTGCATTCTGGGCAGCGACCGGGCTCATGGCTGGTCACCTCTGGGTGCATGGGGCAGTAATACTCTGCTCCATCTTGATTAGACTCATGCTGGTGAGCTTGAGTGTGTTGTCTATTGGCTGTTTCTGCTGTTTGGCTAAATCCGATGAGTGGGGTCGATGCCATCATTAGACTTAATGCACAAACGGCAGTTTGGCGTATTTTCTTTATCTTAAATAAACTCATAATGCCTTATCTCCACCCTAATGATTAGTGATGCGTGTGAGCTGATTTAGTCGCTTTATCGCCAGTAGCGACAGGTTCTAAATCCATACCACACTTAGGGCAGCTATCGCCTGCTTGACCTGTAATAGCTGGGTTCATTGGGCATGCATGGGTATGTTTGCTCATATGTTTCTGGTGTTTTTTAGCTTTATTAGGGCACGACTCTTTATTAGGGCAAGAATCACAGTTTTGGTTATGGGCTTTAGCTGCCGTTTTTGTGACTTCTAAATCCATACCGCACTTAGGGCAAGAATCACCTTTCGTACCAGTTACTTCTGGGTGCATTGGGCAAGCATAAGCTTGGTTTTGTACTGCATGTTGGTTTTTATGTGCACCGTGATGATGCTCATTTGCTGACGCAGTGCCTGTCCAAGACAACATTAACAAGGCAGATAAGGCTAAACTTATAAGGGTTTTCATAATTCTACTCCATCATAGAGATGGCCGAATGGCTGTGCTTAGCATAAGCAACAGAACAATTAACGGCTAAAATAATTGCTGATTAAGATTAATAACGGTTTCTGATCCGCGAACAGATGTATACGAAGAGACGTATAGCCTCTGTTTAAGCGATTGGAGGTCTTAAATCTTGTGGCAATGAAATAGAGTGGAAATGAGGCATTGGAGTGGCCGTTACAATTTCGGAAGTGGTGAAACCTGGCCAAGGTGACGCACTAAGCAGGGTACCTGTTACTGAAATAACCATGCAATGGTTGCAGTCGCTCTGACATGATCCATTGCCGTTGCAACAATCTTTTGAATTGCCGGGAAGCATTTGCATTTGTTCTTCAGAATCGCAGCAATGAGCCCCTTCATCCATTTGAACTTGATGACATTCAGTTCCGTCTTGCATACTCATCATTTGCATATCACCAGCCATCGCACTGGGTACCATCAAGGATCCATTAGATAGCACTAGCTGACTCAGCAAAGCGAGTAGCGTTAGGGCTAGTAATGTATGTCGACGGAATATGCTAAGCATGATGTATCCAAACAATAAGTTGCGATAAGTCTATCATAGGAATTATGTGGCACATTGATAAACTTCACAATTTTATCTGTTCAATGTGCCATCTCTATAAGTTATAGCTTGAATATCCTATTGTTTTGATAGTAGTAACTTTGTCATAAGTTGACCATGAGTCATTAGACTGACTTGTTGCTGTCCTCCCATACTGTCAGTTAATTGAATGGTCGGATTATCGATAAATTGATAAGCATCTGCTTCAGACAAAATGCTCGGAGTGAGCGCCTCGTAATTAGCCCCGCTATTAAAATCAATGTATAGATAAAGCAGCTCTGATTTAACCCAGTTAGAATCTTCGGCGTTGATATCAAAAAGATCACGATATTGAACCTCGATCAGATTGGGACCATTGTCGAGATCTAGGTAGCGGCTATCGACTTTACTTAGTCCGTTAACAGCGAGTACTTCTATAGACTCAGGAAAGGACACCGATGCAGCAGAAGAGATGAAACTGGTGAGTGATAGTGCGATAACAGCAATAAACTTTTTCATAATAAACTCCAAACTAAATTAAGTCGTTATTAATGCGAATATCTCTTCGGCTTCAAAGAGTGTTTCTGCAATCGATGCAGGGGTAATTGTTTTGGCTCAAATGAGCGTTCTAAAAATCATTACCAGTTAAAGCCAACATGATATGAGACAGTGCGCTACTGGCCAGCTATCGATAATGTGTGACAGCAAAGGCGCAATATTTCTGTAATGCTAAGCGCTGTATTGCTAGGCGCTCAATATGGATTAAGTTGAGATAAAGCTTAAAGACTGATGGGAGGGGGATTGATGGGCGACAACTCAGCAGTCTGTAAAGACCAAAAAACCGTTTGTACACTGGCCGTAGAACTTTGGGCGCTAGTGGTAAATTGTTCTTGCTCCATAATGCCTGGAGCCGATACATAGTGGGATACACAGTTATCCGCCCCTAACAGCTCGCATAGGGCGTCACAATCAATCTCAACTAAGCTAAAATCGCCTAAACCATCTAGGTCTAAATTTGGTGCTGTTGAATCACAGCTAATCTGCGAGTCCGCAATATGGGGCAGTCGAAAACTTTCAGCTATGAGTTCTGCTGTGGGTATGAGTGAAGCTTGGGGCTGATTATTTTCGGAGACGTGTGGTTGATAGACGTGTGAGCTAGCATGCAAAAATTTTGGCATCGCCATCGCTGGAGACAAGATAAACTGCCCTACCAGTGAGATGAAAAATGCTAAATATACAATTTGCTTACGCATGCTAACCTTAATGTGACCAAATCAAGTTGATGTAATTAGAAGACCTAGGTTTTATAGATAAAGTTTCATTATTCATAATTTTTTTGATTTTAGATGTATGGCATACCTCCTTTTACATCTAAAAGATTTTCAAACTAAAGAATTTATACTGCTCAAATATCAGCTTGATAGCCTATTAACCTTGCGGCAATCAAGGCTTTAGAGTAGCTTTAGTAAATGTGCATATAATGTGAGCAATTGAGGACTCAGAAAACAGAGTTAGAGCCATGTCTCATTTTGCACTTTTAGTTCCAGATCAATGAGTAGGATCTAGTTTATACTGGAAGGCATAAATAGCGATGAAGTTAACTTACATCGATATAAAAATTAAATATTCGGAGAAGAGTGATGAACTGGCGAGCACTATTTAAACCTAGCGCAAAATATTCGATTCTAGCCTTGCTAGTTATCGGTGTAGTTGTCGGTGTTGTAGGCTATTTTGCTACACAGCAAACGTTACATGCTACAAGTACAGATGAATTCTGTATGAGCTGTCACAGCAACCATTCGTTGAAAGCAGAAGTTCTTGCTTCACCTCACGGCGGTAATAGCGCGGGTGTTACGGTACAATGTCAAGATTGTCACCTTCCACACAACCCAGTTAAGTACCTAGTGAAGAAGATCATCGTATCTAAAGATCTATACGGTTACCTAACGATTGACGGTTTCAACACTCAAGAGTGGTTGGATGCAAACCGTAAAGAGCAGGCTGACCTAGCGCTTAAGTATTTCAAAGGCAATGACTCTGCTAACTGTAGACACTGTCACACTCGTATCTATGAGGACCAGCCTGAAGCTATGAGCAAGATGGCGAAGAGAATGCACGCTAACAACTTCAAGAAAGCTGAAGACAAGCGTAAGACTTGTGTAGACTGTCACAAAGGTGTTGCTCACGTTTATCCTAAGGGATAATACGCCAGCAAACCTAGAGTTAGCTAAGCCTGCTAACTCTTCAAGTTAATCGCTAAAAGCCCCTTAATTGGGGCTTTTTTGTTTTTAAAATCTAACAAGGCGCTAGGAAAAGCAGATAAAGACCCTAGGGAAAGCTAAGACGGAAAAGCTAGATAAGCCAGAGATGGTTTGCCTTTATTGAGTTGCGGGCTAGGATTTTTCTGCAGGTTGGGCTTTGATCCATCAATACGTTAATCATTTATTACTCGAACCGTTCATTACGAGCTGACGGCATAAATGCCGACCTACAAATGCAAAGCGAAGAAAGGTCCTAGGAAAGGCTTAGACGATCGGCCAGCGGCCTAGGGAACGTGACTGCGTCACTTACGGAACGCTATGCTGACGGAAAAGACGGAAAAGGCAAAAAAGCTGATGCCGTTTTGCCTGTGTTGTTTCGACTGTTGCTAGAACCTAGAACCTAGAACCTAGAACCTAGAACCTAGAACCTAGAACCTAGGCTTTAACCTGCTTATCTAACACCTGTTTGCGGTATTGCAGTAAGCTAAATACACCGAATAGGAATACCTGCAGATAATCGCTTTTTCTTAGTGTTAAAAGTTGGCTAAATAAACTGTGGAAAATGAAGGTTTGAAAGCAGTGCATCAATATTGTCATTACAAACAGAATATTAAGAGCCACTGCAATGCCACCTTCAAAGGGGAAAGCTATGTTATATAGCATCATCAACCAAGCAAATGCGGTGACGATTTTCCCTAGAATTAACATAACTTTCATTTAGTTCGTTTCCTGTGCATCGTTATTTGAATTATCAATTTCTTCTTCAAGTGCTACTGCAGAGTATTGATACAAACGATAGATCACTTGGCCTGCTTTTTTCTCTTTTAGCAAACTCCAGCTCGCGGGTACGGTTAACATCGCGATTTCACTCTCTGTTTCTACGTAGATCTGTGCATTGTCATTAAGCCATTCGTGCTGCTCGATAAGCGTAATACTCTTCTCGGCAAGTGACTTTCTAAAAGGTGGGTCGATAAAAACCAGATCGAAGCCTTCGCTAGGTTTATTCGCCAGCAAGGCTAAGCTATCACCTTTAATCACATCTGCGTTATCGCACTTGAGCGTGGCTAAGTTGGCCACGAGCTGTTTCGCAGCCTGGGCTTGTAGCTCAAAAATCTTCGCGTAACTTGCGTATCGCGACAGTGATTCAAGGCTCAGTGCGCCACTCCCTGCAAAGCAGTCGAGTACGCGTGCACCGCGAATATCGTTAGCAATCCAGTTAAATAGGGTTTCTCTAACGCGATCTGTGGTTGGGCGTAGCCCTTCAAGGTCATGAATGGGCAACTTTCGAGAGCGCCACTGGCCTGAAATAATCCTAACTTGACCGCTAGAAGGTCTTTTTTTGACCATGGTGTCCTCGTGATTTTGCCTAATGAAAGAAAGTGGTAGACTATGCCGTCTGAATTCAGGTCGTTATTTTATATCAAAGCACAGCTAAAAGGTAAAAAGCCGTTGTTAGAATCCGTATGAATGGCGGTTTTGCTGCTTTTATCTGCGTAATCTAAGCTGATTTTTGATATAACGTCCTCCACCCTAATGCATTTATGTACAGCTATTTGAGCACCGGTATAACACATGGCAAAGAAAGGTTTTTTTTCCTGGTTCCGCAAGGATAAGTCTAAAGAAGAAGCGCAGGCTGTAGAAGCGGCGAAATTAGAAGCTGAAAAGCTTGAATTAGAAGAAGCTGAAAAACTTGAGTTAGCAAGAGTTGAAGCTGAGCATCTTGCTGCCGAACAAGCTGAAGCGCAAAGAGTTGCAGAAGAGGCTCGCCTAGCTGCAGAGCAGGCAGAAGCTGAACGTATTGCAGCAGAGCAAGTGGCTCAAGCTGAGTCAGCACGTATTGCTGCTGAGCAGGCTGAAGCGCAAAGAGTTGCAGCAGAGCAAACGGCCCAAGCTGAGGCTGCACGTATTGCGGCTGAAAAAGCAACTCAAGTCGAAGCGCAAAGAGTTGCAGCAGAGCAAACAGCCCAAGCTGAGGCTGTACGTATTGCGACTGAAAATGCCGCCGTGGCAGAAGCTGAAGCGCAAAGAGTTGCTGCAGAGCAAGTGGCTCAAGCTGAGACTGCCCGTATTACGGCTGAAAATGCCGCCGTGGCAGAAGCTGAAGCTCAAAGAGTTGCTGCAGAGCAAGTGGCTCAAGCTGAGTCAGCACGTATTGCGGCTGAAAATGCCGCCGTGGCAGAAGCTGAAGCTCAAAGAGTTGCTGCAGAGCAAGTGGCTCAAGCTGAGACTGCACGTATTGCGGCTGAAAATGCCGCCGTGGCAGAAGCTGAAGTTCAAAGAGTTGCTGCAGAGCAAGTCGCACAAGCTGAAGCTGCACGCATTGAAGCTGCACGCATTGAAGCTGAACGCATTGAAGCTGAACGCATTGAAGCTGAACGCATTGAAGCTGAACGCATTGAAGCTGAACGCATTGAAGCTGCACGCATTGAAGCTGCACGCATTGAAGCTGAGCGCATTGAAGCTGAACGTATTGAAGCTGCACGCATTGAAGCTGCACGCATTGAAGCTGAACATATTGAAGCTGCACGTATTGAAGCTGAGCGCATTGAAGCTGCACGCATTGAAGCTGAACGTATTGAAGCTGAGCGCATTGAAGCTGAACGTATTAAAGCTGAACGTATTGAAGCTGAACGTATTGAAGCTGCACGCATTGAAGCTGAGCGCATTGAAGCTGCACGCATTGAAGCTGAGCGCATTGAAGCTGAGCGTATTGAAGCTGAAACTGCTGCAGAGCAAGCGGCACAGCTAGAAGCGGCAGAAGAGCAGCAGCCAGAACCGCAAGCTAAACCAGTAAAAGAAGGCTTATTTGCCCGCCTTAAGCGTGGCTTAAAACGAACCAGTGAAAGCATTGGTAGCGGCTTTATTGGTTTGTTTAGCGGGAAGAAGATCGATGACGATCTTTTTGAAGAGCTAGAAGAGCAGTTATTGATTGCCGATGTGGGTGTTGAAACGACGACACGCTTGATTAAGAACTTAACTGAGCAAGCGAGTCGCAAGCAGCTAAAAGATGGCGAAGCGCTGTATGAGTTACTGCGCGAAGAGATGCAAAAGACGCTAGATCCGGTTTCTGTACCATTAGTGCCAGAAAACGCCGATGGCCCATTTGTGATCTTAATGGTCGGTGTTAATGGTGTGGGTAAAACCACCACCATTGGTAAGCTTGCTAAGCAATATCAAGCGCAAGGCAAGTCGGTCATGTTAGCGGCAGGTGACACTTTTCGCGCAGCAGCGGTTGAGCAGCTACAGGTTTGGGGTCAACGCAACAATATTCCGGTTATCGCTCAGCACACAGGTGCAGACAGTGCATCGGTATTGTTTGATGCATTACAAGCGGCTCGCGCTCGTAATGTCGACGTATTGATAGCCGATACTGCAGGCCGTTTGCAGAATAAAGCACACTTGATGGACGAGCTTAAGAAAGTCGTTCGAGTGATGAAGAAGCAAGATGAAACGGCGCCACACGAGGTGATGTTAACCTTAGATGCAAGCACGGGTCAGAACGCGATTAGTCAGGCGCAGTTATTCCAAGAGGCGGTTGGCGTAACGGGTATTACTATCAGTAAGCTAGACGGCACCGCAAAGGGGGGCGTTATCTTTGCGATCGCTGACAAGTTTGGTATTCCAATTCGTCATATAGGTGTGGGTGAGCAGATCGACGATCTACGTACCTTCGATGCGAAAGACTTTATTGAAGCTTTGTTTAGTCAAACAAAAGACGACAAAGACGTTAAATAGCGTTAGCTTATAGAAGATAATTTAAGCTGCATACTCGATGTGGTAATACCAACTAATAAGAAATCTAATTAATGATTCGATTTGAGCAGGTAAGTAAAGTTTACCCCGGAGGGCAAAAAGCCCTATCGGATGTGAGTTTCCATCTAAAGCGTGGTGAGATGGCCTTTTTAACGGGTCACTCAGGCGCCGGTAAGAGTACGCTGCTCAAGCTGATCACCGTTATCGAAAGAGCTAACGGTGGTCGCGTTTCGATTAATGGCCACGATATCGCTAAAGTCACCCGCTCGCAGGTGCCTTATCTGCGCCGCGATATCGGTATGATTTTTCAAAACCATCATTTATTAATGAATAAAAGCGTGTTCGATAACGTGGCTTTACCTTTGATCATTGAAGGTTTTTCGATTGGTGAAATTCGTAAGCGAGTAGCCGGAGCGCTGGATATGGTCGGCTTATATGGTAAAGAGCGACATAATCCTATTATGTTGTCAGGCGGTGAGCAGCAGCGTGTGGGCATTGCCCGCGCGATTGTAAACAAACCGCCACTATTATTAGCCGATGAGCCAACGGGTAACTTAGATCCTAAATTATCGATGGATATCCTGCGTCTATTTGAAACCTTCAACGATGCAGGTACCACAGTACTTATCGCCACCCATGATCTTGGTTTAATTGCGCGAATGAAATACCGTACCTTAACGCTTAAGCAAGGGCGAGTATTAGGTGCCGAAGAGCTAAATACTCAAGATAACTTTGGCACTAACTGAGGATAAATGATGAGCCAGCAACCTCAGATAAACCGCAGCAAGCTGCCAATTTCCGGCAGAATCGTGATGTTTTTTATCCGTCATATTCAACATGCTATGGCCAGCCTTGGCGAACTATGGCGTAATCCGGTATCGTCCATCATGACGATGGCAGTACTGGGGGTGAGTTTAAGCTTGCCCGCGGCACTACAGGTATTAGTGAAAAACGCAGAGACCATTACCGAGTCCTGGAATAGCGCTGCTGAAATATCGCTATTTATTGATGAAGGTCGCAGCGAAACCGTGATTCAAAGTTTAATTACCCGCCTGAAGGTTTATCCAGAGGTGAGTAACGTCAGCTATATAGATCGTGATCAGGCGTTAGAAGAGTTTCAGCGTTTATCAGGCTTTGGTGAGGCGCTGTCGTATTTAGACTCAAACCCGCTTCCGGCCGTTGTAATGGTAACGCCTAGTCTTAAGTATTCAAGCCCAGCAGGTGCGAGAGAGCTACTGCGTAAGCTTGAGCAAGAGCCCGAAGTGAGCTTTGGCCGATTAGATATCGAGTGGCTAGAACGCCTGCAAGCGGTCGTTAAATTATTAGAGCGCACTGTACTAGCCATCGCAGCACTTCTAGTATTAGCCGTGGTATTGGTCATTGGTAATACGATTCGCTTAGCGATTATGAACCGCCGTACTGAAATTGAAGTGATGAAACTGGTTGGTGCAACCGAAGCCTTTATTCAGCGACCTTTCCTTTATACCGGGATCTGGTATGGCGTAATAGGTGGTGTGTTAGCGTGGATTATCATTAACTTATTGGTTTGGTATCTGGACTCAGCGCTAGCGGAATTGTTGGGTTTATATGGCAGTACGTTGCACATGGAATCTCTCACCTTTGCTGAACTTGGGCAATTAGTCTTACTCGCTTCGTTTTTGGGGTGGTTAGGTTCCTATCTTTCTGTGCGTCAGCATCTCAGAGCAATAGAACCGTCATAATAAAAGACTATTCTAACTGACAACTAGCCAACAAAAGCTCAGGCTAAATGATGAACTTTTTTTCATTTGCGTTAACGATAGCTAGGTGTAATATTTTGTTGGCGAATTTAAGTATGGCATTTAGCTTGGGTACTAGACTGGTATGATAAGCGGTTTTTGTGAGTCAGTATGCTCACTCTATACCTACTATATAAGTGATACATAAGCGTACATATTAGATAACGCCGATGGTTGACATATTTTGTCAATTAGTCGATAGTTCACAGTCCGTTTCAGTAATGAGCGGCTCGAAAGTAGATTTTAGCAAGACCTTTGTAAGCAAGTCGCAGGAGCGTAAATGACAGAACAAACGCAATCAATGGCACTGATGATTCCCCAGAGTAGTGGAAGCCTCGAGTCTTATGTTCATTCAGCACACAACATCCCGATGTTGGAAGCTGATAAAGAATATGAGCTAGCGAAGCGTCTGCAAGAAACGGGTGATTTGCAGGCTGCGAAGCAGTTAATTATGTCGCACTTACGTTTTGTAGTACACGTTGCAAAAGGTTACTCAGGCTACGGTTTACCACAGGCTGATTTGATTCAAGAAGGCAATATCGGCCTGATGAAAGCGGTTAAGCGTTTCGACCCAGATGTGGGCGTACGCTTGGTATCGTTTGCCGTGCATTGGATTAAAGCTGAAATTCATGAGTATGTGCTTAAAAACTGGCGCATCGTAAAAGTGGCCACCACTAAAGCACAACGCAAGTTGTTCTTTAATCTTCGTAAAGCTAAAAAGCGTTTAGGTTGGTTTAGCGATAGCGAAGTGGGCATGGTGGCTGAAAATCTAGGTGTATCAAAAGCCGACGTGACCGAAATGGAATCACGCATGGCAGCGCAAGATCCTGCATTTGATCTGGCTAGCGATAACGATGACGAACAAGATTATGCTCCTATGCATTACCTTGAAGATCATTCATCAGATTTAGCGTCTCAAGTTGAAACAGACAACTGGGAGCAGAATAATCAAGCGCGTTTGCTATCGGCCATCAAGACACTTGATGAGCGTAGCCAACATATTCTTCAAGCGCGTTGGTTAGATGAAAACAAGACCACATTGCAAGATTTAGCATCGACTTACCAAGTGTCTGCTGAACGTATCAGGCAGTTGGAAAAGAATGCAATGAACAAGCTTAAAGGCTGTATGGAAGTTTAATTCCATTATCAGTTTTAGAGACTTTATTAATAATTGAAACCTGCTTACCCAAGCAGGTTTTTTTATGTCTGGAACATTTATGCCAAAAGCCCATGGATGGGCAGCTTTTGGCTTTATGTCTGGAGCTTTTATGCCAAAAGCCCATGGATGGGCAGCTTTTGGCTTTATGTCTGGAGAATACTCAGACATCTCAGTATTTTTCATTATCAGGCTGCGCCTGACCAAAGTCGTGGGATTCCATCCCACATAGGGGCTTAAAGATATAAGCAATCAAACTTCGTTTGATAAAGATCGTGGCAAAGCCACATATCAGGCTGCGCCTGACTTTAAAGTTAGACTGCGTCTAACAATTAACATCGTGGCGCTTCGCCCACACCCGAGCCAAGGGGGAAAGCGCTTGTCCCCCTTAGCGAACCCTCAGCGCCCCAGACGAAGTTACATGCGTTGGGTGCAGGCCTCATACTTATTCGAAATAACCTAACGCTTCCGATGGGGCATCCTGCCCCGCGAAAGCTATGCCCACGTCCGTGTGGGCATTACGGCTATTTCTTCAACGTACTTCGGCAACTTCGATGGGGAATTGGTGTTTTCTTTTAGCTTGCTATAAAAGTTTTCATTGGTTTAAAATCAATTTACAACAATGGTTTATAGGTGATAGTTTGCTAGGGTGACTGTAATTTTTTAGGTGGATAATGAAAAGTGTAGAGAATAAAAAGACTGAAGATATTATTCGTCGAGCAGAAGAGATATTAGCCACTGCTAAACTTGGTTATGAAGATTGGTCTAGCACTAATAAAACTAGGAAATTCTCGGGATTGAGAAATCTTATTGTATTTGGGCGCTCAGTTACTTTTGTTATTCAGAATTTAAAGTCGTCTGAGAATAACTTCGAAGAGTGGTACCTTGAAATTCAAAATGAACTAAAACAAGATCCATTAATGAAGTACTTTGTTGATGTTAGAAATAATATTTTGAAGCAAGGTAAGATGGAAGTGAGTACAACTGCTCACCTTAGCAGCTTCTCTCCAAGTGATATTCATAAGTTTGGTACACCTCCACCCGGTGCCACATCTTTTTTTATTGGCGATGATATCGGTGGTTCAGGGTGGTTAATTTCATTACCTGATGGATCAGAAGAAAAATATTATATGGATTTACCTAGATCAATAGGTGAAGTGAAGCAGTCTTTCTCTGACCTTCCTGAAGTCATTGACGATGAATTAAAGAGGAAATCAATTGATGAGTTGTGTTTACTCTATCTTATGAAATTGGAGTCAATTCTTGATCGAGCAAGAAAAGAATTTTTAAACAATGAAGTTCAAGTTATAAATGGAAGAAGGTTGCCACCATTTTTGAGGGTTGTGAAATAATCGAGAATTACTGAAATTCAACTCACTATTTCGCGAGATTTACCGCTTCAATAACCTGTTTACGTACAACCTTAATCCCGGCGCTGCTGACTTCTGGCCAAGGGTAATAACACCTTGGTCGCTTGAAACGGGCAATTTTGTCGGCGAGGAATGCGGTTAGCTGAGCTTCCAAAGGTTGGTTAGCTGAACCGTTACTCAGCTTACTCTCGTTAAGCTTACTCTCGTTAAGTTTAAGTATGGCTGCTGGTAGATTGCCAAACTTGGCATCTGCCACTGGGAATACGATGGCATCACTGATCAGTGGATGTAGCTTTAATGCGGCTTCTATCTCTTCGGGTTGAATGTTTTCGCCGCCGCTGATAAACATGTTGTCGGCGCGGCCGTCGATGCATAGGTTGCCGTTATCATCAAAGTGGCCTAAATCTTTGGTGTAGAACCAGCCGTCTTTATCGAGCGGCAGATTAAAGCCCTCTTTGGCTAAATAACCCAAAAACAAACACTCGCCTTTTACCCATATTTCACCATCAACAACCTTTAACTCTCGCCCCGATAAGACGTTACCACTAGAGCCGTCGCTGCGGGCGATACCGGTGCTGATCTGCGATCCCATTTCTGTCATGCCGTAGCTGGTGTAGGCCTTGATATTGCGCTTAGCCAGTTCGGCTAACAGGTTGGCTGAAATGGCGCCGCCGCCGAGCAGCATGGCTTTGACCTGGCTTAAGTTGTCGCTACCGCTACCAAGAAGCTGTTGTAGCTGCGCGCTGACTAAAGACAGGTGGGTGATAGCGTCGCGACTGAGTTGTTCAGTCAGAGTTAGGTGCTTGTCTTCAAATACCACACACGCCCCCGCGAGGGCGCAGCGGTTTAAAATCGCGAGGCCGCCGATATGAAATAGCGGCAGCGACAGCAACCAATTATCCCCTGCAGCTAACGTAATTAGTTCACTTGAACCTGCCGCGCTGGCGATATGGTTGGCTAGGCTATGGGCGGCGGCTTTGGGCGTACCGCTGCTGCCAGAGGTGAGTATTGCGTTAACGGCAACGAGAGGTTCAAGAGCTGGTGCTAGCTGCTGGCTTTGGAGTGTAAAATCTACAGTCACTGACTCAAACTGGTTTTGATTGCTTAAGGCCAGAACCAGTGACGAGTCCACCGGATTATCAACTGCAAGCCAGTAGTGACGATAACTGTGAGTTTGCATCAGATCCACGACTTGCTTAGCAGCAAAGCGTGGCGATATGGGACAAAAGAGGATGCCGCTGTCGACACAGGCCCAATAGAGTAGTAGCAGCTGAGGGCAATTATGAGCGATACAGGCGAGGCGGTCGCCTTTTTGCAGCCCCTGCGCTGATAACTGCTCTGCAACTGAGTTAACCTGCTGGCTTAGCCCCTTATAGCTCACCGCTTTACCTGCAAATTTGTAGGCTGTGTTAGCGCCGTGACGCTGCGCGATGTTGTGGATGGGTGAGCGTGTCTTAGCTTGCATGCAGTTATCCGTTATTTGGCCTATGTGGATCTTGTTGAGCTGCTATAGATAGAGGTCTGAGTTAGTCGCTTACTTAAGTGCGACGAGTAGCGTCAAATCATCAAGGCTTAAACAGTCTGCTTTGCCTGAATGAGCGAGCAAGTCCTGGCTAAAGGCGCCAAGCGTGTCGATCCCTGGGATCTCATTTGGCGTCATGATCCGTGCCAAATGGCTTAAGGCGTCGATACCTAAACTGGCTTCTAAACTAGAACTTAACATACAGCGAACGCCATGTTCTTCAGCTGTATCAATCAGTCGTTGTAACGTCTCTAGACTGCCAAGCAGCATTGGCTTGAGGATTAGCGCACGTAGCCCTGGTTGCATTTCAAATTGATAGTCTGGGCTATTGAGTGATTCATCCAGTGCCCATGGCAGCTCAATGGCTTGATAAAAGGCGTGGTTATCCTCAGGGTTTTGACAGGGCTCTTCAATATACTCAATGCTGTTAAGTGGTATGCAGGCGGCAAATTCTATGGCTTGCTCCAGGCTAAAGCCTCGATTAGCGTCTAAACGCAATTTTAGATCGGGTCGAATCGCTAAGATCTGATGAATAAGCTTGATCTCATCTTCTAATGAGTCTTGAGCCACTTTAACTTTTACGGCAAAAACAGTTTTAGGCAAAGAGCGGACTTTGTCTGCGACGGCGTTAAGCGGTTCATCGGCATGACGATAAATAAGCGGCACGGTACGTGGCGTTATTAGGTGGCTGCCTAACTTGCCGTGCAGTTTACCGTGCAGCAGGCTAAGGCCATAAGCGAGTGCGGGATATTGATTAGCAATCGCGCTTTGTTCGGCAATGTCTAACAGCTTATCGGCTGGCTGCTGGTGCAGCAATGGCAATATTTCAATGAGTTGCTGGCTAACCGCTGCTAATGTCTCACGGCTAAAGCCTGTAATCATTTGCCCTTGGCTGTCGGAGCCGCTAAGCGGTGAGATCTCAACCGACTCTTGCCTATCGCCATTGGCTGTCATAATTGTTCCAGTGAGTACTAAGCCTTGGCGCTGCTCAATGCGCTGCTTGCCTACTGGCAGTGGCTTAGTTAGGTCGATAGCAAACTGATGCAGACTCAATTGAGTAAGAGTTAATGGGGCTGCTTGCTGTTGAGTTGCTGTCATTGAGTGCTCACTCTTTAGTTAGAAGTCGAGTTAGAGGTCGAGGTAAAAACGTGTTTTAGTAGTTTACCAAAGAGGATGGGCGCTGCTAAGTGCACATTGTGGCCGCTGGCTTCAATAGCATGTAACTCTAGCGCTTGCTGTTGTTGCCAGCATTTGGCCAGCGCCATAAATTTACTGTCTTGATGGCCTGCTATAAAGTGTGTAACGACGCTCAATCGACTGGGTGTATCCCAAAGGTCGCCTTGCTCGGCGAGCGAGGTCGCTTGATAGCAATTGGCTAGCAGTTGTGGCTTATTGGTCGCCCTCTTGTCGATTAAGTGGACGCGTTCAACGTCGGTTAAATCACTAAATACAGCTTGCTGATACCATAGGCCTAAAAAGCGTTTAATGGGCAGGTTTGCCAGTTTTAATGCCCATGCTGAATCACTCTCTTTACGAGCAAGTTTATCACTTTCTTGTTTTAAACCGGGATGACAAGACTCCAAAACCAAGCTCAGTAATTGCTGAGGGTACAGGTTTGCGATATACAATGCGATACGCCCGCCAAGAGAGTAGCCCACTAAATGGTATTGGCTAATGCTAAGCGTCGATAAGGTCGTTTGAATAAGCTCTGCGCAGCGGTTAAACCCCGGCGTGGGCAAGAGGAATGGGTTTGCCTGACAAGCCTCAAGGTTATTATCACCATGGCCGGGCAGGTCGAGAGCAATACAAAAAAAGTCATCTTGTAACTGCGCTACAACCTCATTCCAGTCTTCTTTGCTGCCTAAAAAGCCGTGCAGGAATACCACGGCTGGCGAGCCTATTTGACCTGCGCAGCGATAGCTCAGCATTAGCTTTGCTTTACCCAATTGGCTAGTTGCGCTATCTGCTCGCTGGCTTGGTTCTGGGCCACTGTGACTTCTATGACAGAGGGGCCAGAGTAGGTCATAGCGTACTCGTAGGACTCTATAAAGTCGGTTAACGAGTCGACTTGATTGTAGGCTAGGCCGAACATGGCAGCGCCGAAACCAAATTCAAGTCCGTGAGATAAACGATAGTAGTCGCTTCTGAGCTGCTCATTGGGCACAGGCAATAAATTAAAGATATTACCGCCATCGTTGTTGAGAATGACGATCACCAACGGGCTGGTGACACTGCGGGCTATTGCCAGCGAATTAAGATCATGTAGCGCAGAGATATCGCCAATGATGAGTGTCGTTGGTTTGGCCTCGGCAATAGCGACACCGCAAGCGGTAGCTAATAAGCCATCAATGCCTGATGCGCCGCGGTTAGTGAAAACCGTTGCGCTGCCGGTGGTGATAGGTGCGAACATGTCATACAGGCGCACGGGAAGACTGTTACCGATAAACAGTTGCTGCTCATTGGTTTGCATCTTGGCAATCGCTCGAATGGTTTGCGCTTCACCAAACTCGGCATGATCAATCTGCTGCTGATACAGGGTTTCTAACTCATCGTTAAATTGAACTAAGTTTAGTGCCCAATTTGCTTGTGACGATCTTGGCCAGGCGAGCGCGGCAAATTGATGGGCTGGGGCAATCCAAACCTGCTTAGATTTATTACTGGGGTCAAGCCGTTGTTGCTGCGGCAGTACTTGCCAATAATCTTTCCAGTCTTGGTCATTGAGATAGCTAATGAGGCGTTTGGACAGAATACGACCGCCAAACACAATGACTTTTTCAGCCTGAGCTAACAGTGCCTTTGATTTTGGCTGGTGCAGCAGTTGATCGATATTACCGATTGCGCCGCCATGCTGTCTCAGTTGCGACTGTGCATCGGTGACAATGGGCCAGCCCAGTTTTTGTGCAAGTGCGATGAGCTGCTCAGGTTGTTGCTCGGGTGCGAGTGTCGCGGCAACAATGACTCCTTTACCATGAACAAAACGGGCAAGAGCATCAGATGTCGGCATTTGGCTTGTATTCATTGGAGCGAACCGACTGTAAGGCGTGGTTTGTTGCTGCCACTGGGTCACTGGCGCTAGATAGCGAGAAAAATCGACACTAGGTTCATTTGGATATAGAGGTTCACGATACATACAGTTGATATGCACGGGTTGTGATTGGTTACACACCGCTTCATCTAACATGCTCAGTAGCGCTTGTGGCGCGATATTCATGTCGGGTGTTGGCAAATTTAGCTGTTTAGCATATTGCGCGAAAATAGCGGGCTGAATAATGGCCTGGTTAGCACCGCAGTCGATAAGCTCTGGCGGTCTATCGCCAGATAACACGATTAAAGGCACATGGGTGAGCCAAGCTTCTATCACTGCAGGGTAAAGGTTAGCGACTGCTGTCCCTGACGTGGTAATAATCGCAACAGGCGCTTGGCTTGCTTTAGCTAAGCCCAGCGCCATGAAGCCTAGGCCTCTTTCATCAAAGTGAATATGTTGGCTGAGCTTCGACTGTTTTGCCGCCGCTAGAGTTAATGGGGTGGAACGGGAACCTGGCGCCATACAGACGTGTTTTACACCAAGGCGGGCCAGTTCTTCTAAGATTAACGTTCCCCAAAGCAGGTTCAGTTCAGCTGTGTGTTCAGTTTGCATAGGTATTTACCATCTCATTGATAGCCTTAGTTTAACTTGCTTTAGGCTAAAGGAGTATGATCACTCTAGAGTTTTCTTTAGCGAGCATTTTGTCAGGGATTAATAGAGAGAGTCAGTCTTTATATTTTTACACCTACAATTAGGTATAGATGTGATTGGGGTAGCAAAATCGTATACTTTTCAGTGTTATAGTATTGTATACAATAATTAATAAAATGTTTTTTTAGGCAAGGATTTGATGCGTAAGGAACTTTCGAAGTTAGACTATTTTACTCTCAAGGTGTTTGTTGGCTTAGTTGAGTTTAAAAATGGTTCGGTTGTTGCCCAGAAACTTAGTACGACACAACCAAAGGTGAGCCGCGCTTTAAGTAATATGCGAGAGGTGATCCGTGATGAATTGTTTGTTAGGCGCCAATATGGTGTTGAGCCTAATGTAATGGCGGATAGAATATATCCTATCGCCAAATCTATTGTTCAGGCCTATGAACAGATGGCTGATGCGACTGCTCAACGCCCTGCTAAAAATCAATTAGTGATCGCAGCTCAAGAGCATTTATCTGGATTCTTGGTTGAATCGATTACTGAAGTTTGTCAGCGCCAAGGGCTAGATATGTCGGTGAGCATTCAACCTTGGAGCGATAATGTGCAAGAGTTATTGGCTCAGGGAAAAGTCGATTTCGCAATTACGGTAAACGCTAAAGCGTCTGATGTAGTACAGAACGTCAAGGTTGGAGACGTTAAGTATTACTTTCTGGCTGCAAAGAAGGGGCACTCATTATTTGAGAAAGAGTTGACGCTGAAGCATCTACTCGAAAATAAGCTGGTTTTTATTAACTACTCTAAAGTGGGCTTAGTTGATCATTGGTTTGAAAGTTATACAAAAGAACATGACTTAGACCTTAAAGTGAGTTTTAAAACGACGAGTTTAGCGATGGCGCTCAATCATCTTACTAAGTGTGATGATGTGTGTTGGACAGCCTCCATCTTCTCTCATCTGTACTTTAATAACCGGAATGATATCGATTATATCGATGCAACGGATTTTTATAATCAGGTGCTGTTTCCTAGCCGTGACCGTGAAAGTTATACCTACTATTTGCAGTATCACCATTCCCATGAAAATGATTTTTCTAAGGCGTTATCGACGCTGTTAACTGAAAAGCTCACGCTTGCTCAAGAATTATATGACCAGCAAAAGCTAGCTCAGGCTGCGTAATGATAAGAGGATGGAAACCAAGTTAACTCACTAAAGTATAGGTATTTTAACTTGATGTTGTTGGCGGAGGGTAACTCATTTAGACGGTTCTCCGCTGGTTAACTGGTACATAATCATCTAATAAGATTAATGCGGTTTTAGAATGAACCTTCATTCTAAAACCTGCTAAGTCTAAGAGGGCTTTCCGAGTTGTTCCATGGCGATATTTCGCATCTGGATCAGTTCGCTATGGCGCAGATATAGAAGCTCAGCAGTGCGGCGAATAATTTGGTCTTCATAGCGACATAAATGACCATCAGCATAGGCAAGCTGCCACATTGCTAAGATCAGCTGCTGTTTTTGTTCTACATCGAAATTGTCATTAATCGCTTGAGTAAACTCATACAAAGAGGTGGATTTCTCTTGTGATTTTTTTGCATCACTAATCAAGGTTTCTACATCGTTAATGCTGAGATTTAAAGTGGTGGTTAACAGCTCTGGCAGGAGTTTATTTTCTTGCTCAGACACACTCTCATCAGCCATTACCACTTCTAAAAGTAGGCTTGCAGCTGCTAGATTTAAATGTTCGGCGAGCTCTTCATCAGATAGTTTGACGTGTGGATTAGCAAAGAAATGTTTGAGTTTTGCAAGCATATTAACTCCTAAAGCTGAAGAGGGAATGTGATTATAATGATATTTAGAGCACTATTTTCATCGAGAGTTCCCTCTCAGTTATACGCCGATAACTGAGAAGGAGAAAGGCGTTTATAAGATAGAGTTAAGGCCTTTCATCAGTAGATCTGCTGTGCCAGCGCTACCGTTGGTGTCTAAGTATCCTTTTACAATATCGACCATAGGCGCTGCTAACTCTTTTGAAATCCCTAGCTTTTCAAAGGCGTCATACACCATGGCACCCCCTTGAAGAGACTCACCTAAGCCACCGGCTTTTGATAATAAACCAGACATGCCTGAGTCACTGTTTAGCTCAGGAGCTGCACTTAACAGCCCATCGATCCCTGGGATCGAATCAGCTATTGAGCTAAAGTCATTGCTACCTAAAGAGCTTTTCGCCAGTGAAAGCAAGCTGCCTAATCCACCCTCAGCTTGGGTCTGACTCAGACCCAGTTGTGACATCACACTACCGACTAAGTCACTTGACTCGGCTTGCTCGCTCGGTGCTTTAGCGGTTTCAGTTGCTTGGCCTAATTGGTCCAAAATTCCAGCACTGGCTGGAGTGCTCAGTAGGGCGGTAATGGCAAGCAAACTTGCAGTTGTTAATTTCATTTGGGCTGTCCTTAGTTGTTTATATTCTGTCTATTCTAGCGGTTTTAACAATTTGTTTGCATTTTTTTGTTTGTCGACACCAACGAATACGAATCACATATTCAGTTTGAGTGGTGTAATTAGTGATTTCAATTGTGCATTAATTTATAAACTTGGGTATCCTTAGCGTTAACTCGTGTTATTGAATTTTATCTTTTGGAAAACCCTATGCCATTGTCAGCAATTTTGACTCAAGCTTTTAACTTTTTTCGAAACAATATTAGTCAGTTAGCATTTTTGTTTGTACCAATTTTATTTATACAAGTTGGTATACAACTATGGCTAAGTTTAGAGATTAGTTCTGCCGATCTTGAAAACCCACAATTTGGCACTAGCCACATGGTCGCCATGATGGTGCTGTTGCTGGTGTTTTCGTTCCTGATCGCCGCTTTAACGTTATTTTTAGAGATCCGTTCTCAAGGTCACAGCCCAAGTAATGGCATGATCTTAAAGACGGGTTTGAACTTTGTTCCACCGCTATTGTTAGCGGGAGTGTTCTCGGGTCTTGCCGTTGCCGCGCCAGTGATGATTTTGGCTGCGATTAATGTCAACTTGATGATTATCGGTATCTTTGTATCGCTTTATCTGTTTGCTCGCCTGGCATTCGTTAACTTCATGGTTGTGGTTGAAAGACTGACACCAATGGAAGCGATTAAGCGCAGCTTTAGTTTTAGTGGTCCAATCGTACTTAAAACAATTGTCGTGCTATTGCTATACATTCCATTGTCGCTATTTGGTGGCATATTGGCACAAATCACTGAGCTAGGTGGCCTTCCTGTACAGCTTATTGGCGAAGTGATTGTGGCCTTCTTTGGCCTATTTGTGAACGTTGCCCTGTTCCGTTTGTATATGGTGTCGCGTCCGACTCCTGAAACGCCTGGCAACATTCAAGAAAACGACAGCTGCACTGATTAAATCAGTATTGTATTGAGCCTTGCAGTATTTTGCTTTCGAGTAAAGTGCTGCCGGGTTAGCGTGTTAGTTTAAAATTGCGACTCGCTTAAGCAGCGATATTTTTCGGTTGTGGTTAGGGGTATACGTCTTGTTGAACGATATTGAATTCGTGAATCTGTTTTCTGCGGAATTAGGCGAGGATTATCGCAAGGCTAAAAGCTATGTAAAAGATGTTCCTACCCAGGCTTTACTGCATGTGCGTAGCTTCAGTCATAAGCTCACCAGCTTGCTTGCTGAACCCAAGACAGTGCACTTTGAAAGCCCTAATCTGTATGATCGTATCGAGCAGTTAAATCAACGCCGACTCATAGATGTTAAAACCACACGCGCACTGCATAAGCTTAGAAGCGATGGTAACCGTGGCGCCCACCCTGAAAAATATCACCTGACTCCAGATCAGTTACAGCAACTAAGTGAACGTTCGATCAAGCACCTTTTATCTTTGGTTGAATCGCTGTTTGTGAGCGTGACGAAACAAGATAAACCCGACTACTACTTCGAAGAGTTTGATTCATTGGCGGGACGAGATCTTTGTTATCGTGCGGTAATGGAGCGAGATCCCGAGTCTCAGTATTTAGTGGGTATGTCGCTAAAAACGCGGGCATTGATGCAGCGTGAGCAAGAGTTGGCACTGCACGATAGTGGTCAGGAGGCGGTGGAAGATCGCTCAACAGCTTCACTGAAACAAGCCAGCTATTGGTTCGCCCAAGCCTCGGAAAAAGAGTTAAATGCCTTGTATGAGCACGGCGTGTCTTTAATCCATGGCTACAGTGGAGAGACTGACGTAGCCGCTGGTGAGCGAGCGATTGCTAAAGCTGCAGATGCAGGAATTGCCAATGCGATGGCACTGCTAGGTTATTTCTATCTGGTGGGGAGCGAGCAATTTAGTGTCGACCTAAATCTGGCCGAAAAATTTCTAAGTCAGGCTGCTAAGCTTGAGCAATCAGAAGCGATGGCCAATCTTGGGGTACTGTATTACCAGCAAAATAATTTAACCACGGCTTATAAGTATATTAATCGGGCGGCACAGGCCGGTTTTCCTCATGCACAATTTCATTTAGCCTTGATGCTAGCTCGCGGTGAAGGCTGTGAGCAAGACAGCGTAAAGAGTGCCTATTGGATGGCGGAGGCTGCAGAGCAAGGGCAGGTTGACGCTATGCTGTCACGCGCACAAACCATGTTGCATGATGATAATGCATTAGGACAAGATCTCTCCCAGGCAGAATCTTACTTACGTGAAGTGATTAAATACGGCCACAGTGTCCCAGCCATGATAGAGCTGAGTATCGCCCTTGCCGATGGTATTTTGGGGCACATTGACGTGGTGTCTGCCGCCGCCTTACTCAAAATGGCACGGGAGCGAGCGAATCAGGAAGAGCTAGATGTGATCTTGCCTTTATGGGGATCATTATCACACCAAGTCGATGCGGTATTAGCGGTGAGCGATTCAAAAGAAGAGCGTGTGTCATTACACAAAGCGGCAGAACTATTGTCAGAGCCTACAGAGTTGGCTGAGTAATGACTCGAGCCCGTAGCATTGTTCGTCTAGTCTATGTTGTACTTTCTTGTCCCCATTCAGTCGCTATTCGCGATTAACTCCGCAGCTAAACTTGAATCAACCTCAGAATAACTATGCATTATCAGTGATAAAATATAATTATCAATGCATGGGTTAGCACCAAAGATTGACTTCGATTGGGCTGCTGGGTGAGTTCTTTTCATGTTCAGTACCCTGCTATACTTAGCTCCTGTTAGCCTGTAACTCTTTAATCCTCTGAGCTTGCCCTATCTATTGTCTGTTATCCTCGTTGACTAGTTAGTCAAACTGCTTAATCGACTGTTACAATTGTATAATGTATACTTGGGTTGTAATCTTGATTATCCGCTTACCCGCTAGGAGTTCTTTTGCCAAACTTTGATACTGAACAAGACAGTGCTGCAACCTTATCATTTGATGCACAACAAGCTACGCTGAATCAGTTTGCAGAGCGCTATATCAAGCTGGTGTTAGCTGTAGGTCAACATGATAGCTATTATGTTGACGCATACTACGGGCCAGAAGAGTGGCAGAAAGAGACCTATTGGCAACCGTTAGCAGAGCTTCAAAGTCAGCATCAATTCGGTTCTGAGTTATTAGCAACACTGGCACTACAGGTAAGCGCTGATGAGCTTGTTGAGCGTTATCAATTCTTAAAGACGCAGTGGCATTCTGTCGGTGCGTATCTTAATTTCTTACAAGGCAAGCAACTGAGCTTTAATGAAGAAGCGGTTGCTTTATATGATTGCCATTTAAGTCCCTATTCACTGCTAGAGCATCAACAAGTGCTGGCTGACATAGAAGCTCTACTACCGGGAGATGGCTGCCTGACCGAGCGTTATAATCAATTTAAGTCTCAGTTTATTGTTCCAAAAGACAAAGCGGCACAGGTGTTTACGGCCTCGGTTGATATTGCTAGGCAACTCACCAGCAAGCACATGAACTTGCCTGACAACGAAAGCTTTGAAATTGAATATGTGAACGACAAAGTGTGGACGGCGTATAACTGGTATAAGGGTGACTCCCACAGTTTAATCCAGTTAAATCAAGACCAACCATTAGGTATTGAGCGCTACTTAGAGTTGGCGTCCCATGAAGGCTATCCTGGGCATCATGTATTTAATGTCTTGCAAGAGCAGAAGTTAGTGAAGGCTAAACAATGGCTAGAATATGCCATTTATCCGTTATATAGCCCAATCTCTTACCTTTCTGAGGGCAGTGCAAACTATGCGTTGAGTTTGATCATGTCTGACGACGAAGTATTGGCCTTTGAGCGTGATGTGCTAATGCCGCTGGCAGGGCTAGAGGGGGATCTGGCTTTATTCCATAAGGTATTAAAGCTGATAAAGAAACTTGGCTACTACGAAAACTATGTCAGTCAGTGTTTAACCGACAAACAGGTTGATGCTGAAACGGCTGAAAAGATGCTAATCGATGGCGCGCTATATCCGCGTTCTCGTGCTAAACAACGAGTGCAGTTCTTTGATCGTAATCGTTCGTATGTGATTAACTACAGCGTGGGCGAAGATGCTGTTGCTGCTTGGGTAGAGGCTAGAGCTGAGACTAAAGCTGATAAATGGACACACTTTGAGGCCCTGTTATCAAGACCTCTTAATGCATCAGGTATGCTCGTTTAGCCTGCGAGGCCAGTTAACTCGAGCCCAGTTAAACCTGCGCTAAGCTTGAGTTAGAGCTGAGTTAAACTGGTTCATTTGGGTTGTGTTCAAAAGTACGACCCTGACGTGGAGTTGAGGAGGTCTCTTTGAAAATAGTCTCCTGGAACTCTTCACTTTGGCTGTGAAACTCTTGATTCGCTTGCTGCTTTTGAAAGCGAGCTAGCTGACGCTTTAGGAATACTCGGCCAAATAGACTGAGTACGACAAAAGTAATGGCGCCAAATAGTAATAAAAATGGCAATGCAACCAACGTTAACGTCATAAACGCTAAGCCGATAACGAATGCTAACCAACCACGAGTACCAGAAAATCGATTCAGCATCGGATTGTGTTGAAATTGGCTATAAATCATATGTTCTCCCAAATGTCTTAATGTTAGCTTACACGAAGAAGATGAATGAAGACTGAATGGCTTTAGTCTTTTGTTCGTGATCTCTAAGGCTAACTGTTAAATATTATATTGCCGAATATTTAAACTAAGATCACGTTAATAAAGCTTCATCTTAATATGTGGCATTCATCCCCCAACTCTGCGCAGGCTATTTAGGGATATTATGGCTAGAAAGTGCATTCGCTACGCTTTCGCAAATAATCTCTTTTACCCACTTGTGTCCCGGTTCGTCAGCATTACGTTCATGCCAAAGTAATACATAGGCGAGAGGAATAAACTCAAAGGGTAGAGGTAACTCAACGAGTGAATAAAGCTTCTTAGCATGTTTAGCGAAGCTCGCGGGTAAGGTAAAAATCAGATCGCTATGGGCACATACGCTCGCGGCCCCATAAAAATCAGGCACGGTGGTGCTTAGGCGACGATGATGGCCTAAATCAGCTAGATGGTAATCGAGTGCCCACCAGTCATTGCCTTCACAACGTACTTGAACATGTGACATCTCAAGATAAATATCAAGATCCCAGTGACCAGCCGCTATTGTTGAGAGAATGGGGTGGTCTTGGCGGACTAAGCAGACTTGATGGTCGGTAAATAAGGTCTGGTGCGCTATGCCCTCGGGTAATCTATCGACTTGAAAGGCAGCCTGTGGATGCAGTTCCCGCCCTGAAATACCAAAGTCTATCTGTCCTTGCTGAATAGCTTGAATCGAGTTTTCTGTCCATACAAAGCTATTGAGTTTAAGGTTGGGCGCTCGATTGAGCAGCGTACCAATAAAGTAGGGGATCAATGTTTCATAGGCGCTCTCAACCATGGCAAATGAAAACTGGCGCGTGCTGTTATGTGGCGTAAAACTGGGCGGCAAGGTTAATTGGTGCAGCCCTTGTAAGCATTGCGGCAGCATTTTTCCTAACTGCACGGCATGAGCCGTTGGCTTAAGTCCATGAGCTGTGCGCAGAAAAAGCGGGTCACCTAGGGTTTCTCTTAACCGGTGTAAACTCTTGCTTAACGCTGACTGGCTGACATGCAAACGGTTGGCCGCACGGGTGACACTTTGTTCTTCTAATAGCACTTGTAAGATAACCAATAGGTTTAGATCGATACGTGCGAGGTTTTCAAGTTTCAAAGATATTCCTCAATGGAAATTCATAATGGAAATAATATCATTTCTGTTCATACCTTAGTTTGATTACTATAGCGCTGTTTTCCTAATTCTGAGAAAGATCATGCGTCGTAGTTTGTTACCTATTTTATTGCCAATGGTGATTTTAAGCCCGTTGGCTATCGATATTTACCTCCCATCTATGCCTGCAATGGCGGCAGAGTTTTCTGTGTCAGCGAGCGAGATCCAATCGACGCTAGTGCTTTTCTTATTTGCTATGGGCACAGGCCAGCTATTAATCGGGCCGTTAGCAGACCGTTATGGTCGTCGCCCCATTGCGATTGGCGGTATCATTTTTTACATGATTAGCAGTGTATTAGCCGCTATCGCTGTGGAGTTTCATTGGCTTCAAATAGCCAGAGTGATGCAGGGCTTAGCCGCGTGTTCAACTTCAATAGTGGTATTTAGTGCCGTAAGGGACTGCTTTTCACCAAAAGAAGGCGCGCGATACTACAGCTATTTGAATGGCATGATCTGTATTATTCCTGCATTAGCACCGACACTTGGCGGCATGTTAGCGCTGCAATTTGGCTGGCGCTCTAACTTCATTTTTATGGCGCTATATGGCCTGGTTATTCTTGCGTTAGTGACCTATCGCTTACCTGAGACTCGCCCACAAAATACCGTGAGTGATGGGCCGTTATATCGCTGGGCACGCTATAAGCCGGTGATAACCGAGCCACATTTTGTGTTTTATGCTATCGCTTGTATGGCAGGTATGGCTGCGATTCTTAGTTATGTGTCTTATGCGCCAGTCTGGTTGATTGGTCACCTTGGAGTGTCTGAATTAGCCTTCAGTGGCCTGTTTGGTTTAAATGCAGCAGTGAATATCGTGGCTTGTTTTGCAGCGCCGTTAGTGATGAAAAAATTAGGTAACCGCTCTACAGTGATTATCGCATTAGCGCTAATGCTAGTATCTGCGGTAACTCAGGTCATAGTGCAGCTCGTTGGGCCGCAAACAGGCATGATGGCGGCGTATAGCTATATGCTACCTATGATGCTGCTATGTATTGGCTTTGCACTGTTACTTGGCCCTGCAACCAGCATGGCGCTATCAGCCTTTGGTGAAAGAGCGGGCACTGCAACGGCAATGCTTGGCTTTATTCAGATGAGTGGCGCTTCACTACTTACGGCGTTAGTGCAGCAAACGAGTCTGCCAGCCCCTTATGCAGTAGCAATGCTGATGGGCTCTGGTGCCATCGTGCTACTCGCTATGATGGCGATGCCAAAGTTAGATCACTGGCATCAAGAGCAACACGCTTATTAGGCTTGTCTGCCGAGAGCGGCTGATAACTAATAGTAACAGTTAACTTTGTTTCACCCTGAAACACCCTTAGCCTGCATAGACTAACCATCTCTGCAGGCTTTTTTTATTTGATGATATTTGGTGTATTCCATAGTCATATTATTTGTCACCTCACTCAGCTACAATTTGCAGGCTACTCCAAACAAATACTTAGAGGTTTTGTGTCTCGTCCAACTTGTCCTAACTGCCACTATCCATTAAATGCGTGTTTGTGTGCCAGTATTCAAACCATGCAGGTCAAACCTGAACTGATTATTTTGCAAGACCCGAGTGAAGTCGGCCATGCCAAAAATAGTGTGCGCTTGCTAGAGCTTGTCATTACAAACACGCAAGTTGTAGTGGGTGAAAACCCCGATGATTTTGCAGGGGTGCGTGAGCAATTAGCGCAGTCGAATAAGCCTATTTATTTAGTGTATCCGTCAGACAATAGTGTATCGGCAAACGAGACTCAGGTTGAGACAGAGGTAATACTGCTTTTTTTAGATGGTACCTGGCGTAAGGCGTATAAGTTACTGCAGTTAAACCCTTGGCTGCAGGCTTATCCTGCGCTGCATTTGGATCTAGATTCCGCGTCAAATTACACAATACGCAAAGCCAGTCGCAGTGATAGTTTGTCAACATTAGAAGCGGCGGCCATGATGCTCAAGGCGATCGATCAGCAGCAAGATGTTACGCCGTTAACTCATGCCTTAAGCGCGATGGTTGAGCAGAGGCTAGCGTCTATGCCAGCAGAAGTAAGAGCCAGATATCGCTAAGAATCTTTATTGATTTGCAGGTATGGGGTGTGTCGATGAGTCCGTTCATCGATGTGAGCTTTTGTGATTCACATCGTTTATTCCTTGAAAAAAACCTGTCGATATCACGCTAATTTTAGCGGTAATAGGGTTTAATATGCCTATCATCTTATGGTGATGATAGTGGCTACGCTGGCAACAGCTTTTGCAGGGAGCGACACTGAGTAATTACATTCAGAGTGCTGGCGTAGCTACCCTCCACATGCTTGGGGGAGCGAATCTTCTCGCGTAATTGACTTCAATGTTTCTAAAGAAAAGCGTTCGCAGGTTGTCGGTTTGCCAAAATAGTAGCCTTGGCCCATCCCATTCCCTATGGTTAAAAGCAAATCTCTTTGCTGTCTGGTTTCTATCCCTTCAACAATAAAGCTGATCTTCAAGGTCTGAGCTAACTGGATGACGGCTTTACAGAGGTTAACTCCCTGCTCGCAGTGTAGATTTTGGACAAACTCAGAGTCAATTTTTAGGGTGTCAATTGGCAAGGTGCTTAAATGGCTCAATGAAGATAAGCCTGCACCGAAGTCATCAATGGCAATGCTGATGCTCATCGCTTTTAATTGGGTCAGCACTTTTGTAATGAGCGTCGGTCGGCGGATAAGCGCGCTTTCGGTGATCTCTATAATTAAGGCATTAGCAGGTAACTGTGTTCGTGCTAATACTCTTTCAAGCATGGAGATGAAATCGGGATGCTCAAGCTGTGAGGCTGAAATGTTGACGCTAATTTTTAATATTGGGTTGAGCTCTTTACGCCATTTTACCATCTGTAAGCAGGCTTGCTCCAATACCCATTGCCCCACGTTGACCATTGAGCCCGTCTCTTCTAATAGAGGAACAAAGTCGTGAGCTTCAAGGATTTCACCATTACTTCGTTGCCAGCGAAGCAGGGTTTCGACACTCACTAACTCGCTAGACTCAAGCTCGACAATACCTTGATAGACTAAACTAAATTGCCTTAAACCTTGTGCATGGCGCAGATCATTTAAAATGTGGAGCTTTTTCTCAGCAGCCTCTCGAATCGTAGCGTTATAAAAGCGAATATGATTAGGGCTATTTTTAGCTGAGTACATTGCGGTATCAGCCATGCTCAGTAGCTGATTCGCTTCATCGCTTTGTTGCGGAAAAAGCGAGATCCCGATACTGGTTCCCAGATAAAACTTTTGACTATCGACCTCGAACGGTGCTTCAAACAGTGAGAGTACTAACTCTGAAAATGCTTCAATCTCTTGTCTGCTAGCGCACTCAGGCAGTATTAAAGTAAATTCATCGCCACCAAGACGCGCAATTTCAGCATTCTCAATACAGCATGCTTCTAATCTTGCTGCTACAAGCTGTAAGACTTTATCACCCGTTGAATGGCCAAAACTGTCGTTAACATTTTTAAAACCATTTAGATCTAAGAACATTAAGGCGCCAATCATGTCAGGCTTATGCTTGATATGACTAATGGCTTTATTGAGGAGCTTAATCAGATGAAAACGGTTGGGTAGCCCGGTCAGTTTGTCATACATGGCTTGTTGAGTGAGTTTAGCTTCGAGGGCTTTTTTGTCACTGATATCACTAAATAGATTGACATAGAAGACCTGTCCATCGGCATAAATCCGTCGACAGCTCTGCCATGCAGGAAAAGTAGAGCCATCAGAGCGGCATTTCCAAACTTCACCTTGCCAGCTACCACGATCGTTTAATTGTGTGCTGGATGTGTGCGTATCGAGCTGCACTTCAAGATGCAGGTCGGCGGGGGTTTTTGTGAGTAGATGTTCAGCACTGAAACCACAAATACGGCACATCGCTTTATTTACCGCCAAGATACGTTTGCTCTCGTCGGTGATATAAACTGCTTCAGCGCTGTCTTCTAAGGTGATGGACATCAATTCTTTGGGCAAGGTTTCAAAGCCGTTGCTGATGGTCTCTCTAGTGCGCTTACGCCTATTCATAGGCTTAAACGAAATAATCATCACTTGTTTTTCATCAAGTTCAGCAGGATAGATAGTCACAACTGTGGGTAAGTCTTTGCCTTGCTGGCTCATGTGTAGCCAGCTCATCGATACAACTTCGCCTTTAGCGGCTCTTTTGAGCATTTGCTGGCCATATTCGACGCTGCTTCTGCCTGATGATTGGATCCTAGGGGAAAAATCAAACGGTGTTGCATGAAGAAAGTTATGCTCTTGGCTCTCAAAATAGTTGAGCGTTGCAGCATTAGCTGCCAAAAAGCGAGAACCTTGAATAATAGCCAATGCAGTGGGCTCAGACTCGTTTTGCCAAAGCTTGAGCTGATCTGATAATCCGGGGACGGTAAAAGATACACGCGAATATAGCTTAGACCACATTGACACACTCATACACTCTTCCCTTTTGGTATGACTCTATTCAGTGCTAGAACAACACAGGAATTGATGATAAAGCCAGCAATTTAGTATAGCTTTATTCGATTGGCGTCAAAAATACCTTTATTTGACGCTTTGTACAATTAAGATGTAACAAAATTGAATCTAGAGAACATTTATAACAAAAATAGTTTTGAAATCGATAAGTTAAGCTGTCAGTACCGATTAAAATCGTTGCGAACCATCGCAGTGACGGTTTGCTGTAATACAACGGTTTTAATTTAAGCACTTTAATTCAATTGCTTGAGATAAATAGTGGCCAAGACAAAATAAAAGACGATGCGAGCACCGAGGAAATGGGTAGAATATGCATTTAGAGAAGTGCTTCTTATAAAAGGAATAAAAGTGGCCATTCAGAAAATAGCATTAACGAGTCAGCTCTTCGTTTTTCTTGGTTTTATGGGAATGAGTTTAGATTTAGCCGCGGCGGACCCAGAAGCGACCGCTGAGCGGGCCCATTCTTTATCGCTACAAGCAGAAAAAACCAAGCAACGCGTTGAGCATGAGCAACTGCAAAAAGCGCGTGATGCCGCCAAGCAAAGGCAAGAGCGCGAAAGCAAAGTGCTTGAAAGGCAAGAGTCTGGTGATTGGGAAAGCGAGCAAAGAGAAAAAGCACAAACACAATTTAAGCAGCGTGAATCGCGTGAAGAAAAATACTTGCGTGAAGCGCGAGAAGCGGCCAGTAAAGATCGCAAAATCCCCAAGCCTTTTGAATAAGCCTTATTACCAAAATAAATAGAGTTAGGAATATCCAGTGAGTATTTGTCCCTTGTGCCAGCAGCCTGATTTACAGGCTTTCCATCAAGATAAGCTGAGAGAATATCAGCGCTGCAATCATTGCTTACTGGTCAGCGTTCCAGATCGCTTCTTGCTTAATAGTGTTGATGAAAAAGCCGTTTATGATCAACATCAGAATAATCCTGATGATCTTGGTTACCGTAAATTTTTATCAAGGGCACTGGATCCTATTTTAGCGCGAGTCACTCAAGATGCGCAGGGGCTAGATTTTGGCTGCGGCCCCGGTCCCACAATTAGCGTGATGGCGGCAGAAAAAGGCATCAAGGTTGATAATTACGATCTCTATTATTGCAACGACCCTCAAAAGCTGCAGCAGCAATATGATTTTGTCACAATCACAGAGGTGATTGAGCATGTAGCGGATGCAAAGTCCTTATTAGCGACACTCGATAGCCTGCTAAAATCTGGCGGCCTATTGGTGATTATGACTAAGCGGGCAGGCGATCTCGACGCTTTTCGCAACTGGCATTATAAAGGCGACCCGACTCATATAAGATTTTACTCAACCGCGACCTTTGAATGGATAGCCAAGCAGTACGGCTGGACACTCGAAGTCATGGGTAATGATGTAGTGCTTTTTACTAAAGATTAACGGCAGGTGCGTAAAGCCCTGTCCTCAAGCTGGCAACAACTTGCTATAGTCGCTGTGTAAAAATAGTCGCTGTGTAAAAATAAACACCCCATCTGCAAAGGCTCTTCTATAGGGCCTTATTGTTAATATGAACAAAGGAATGAGCAGTATGAAAGTAACAATTTCGGCACTTATCTATTGGGCGTGTATCTGCTTTAGTGCTTCGCTATCGAGCGCTGCACAGGCTGCGTCGAGTGACTCGATTACGTTTTTAAACAAAGCCGATGCCGCTAACGTATTAACCCAAGAAGATGACTTTGTTCGTGGTATTAGTCAATTTGATATGGCCTCACGCATGAAGCGTGCAGACAGTCCGAGTAAAGCTGAGTATCTGGCTTTTGTTGCAGGACAGACCTTAGATTGGAGTGAGCAAGAGCGTACTGCTGTGAAGCAAGCATTTGCCCAGATCCAGCCTCAACTAGCGGCATTAAAAGTGTCACTGCCAACACCCATAGAGTTTATTAAAACCACCGGCTTAGAAGAGGGCGGCGCGGCTTATACCCGAGGCCAAGCCATTATTTTGCAGCAAAAGCAGCTGACAAATGAACAAGGCCTGCCTGGGTTAGTTGCCCATGAGTTACTGCATATATTTTCTCGTTTTAATCCCCAAATGAAACAGCAGCTTTATCAAGCGATTGGCTTTTACCCTGTCGGCGAGATTAGTTTTCCTACGGCGCTTGCCAAGCAAAAAATCACCAATCCCGATGCACCCATCAACGACTTTGCCATTAGAGTTCGCTATGACGATAAGCTGGTTTGGGCTGTGCCTATTCTGTACTCGGCTGATAAGCAATATAGCCTAGAGAAAGGCGGTGAGTTTTTTGATTATTTAGAGTTTAACTTTGTGATTGTCGGCAGTGATGAGCAGCCAAATACCGCAGCTTATGATCCGGCCAATGCACAAATTGTAAAAGTGTCTGAGCTAAAGGGCTTCTTTAAGCAAATTGGCCGTAATACCAACTATATTATCCATCCAGAAGAGATCATTGCAGAGAACTTTTCATTCTTAATGACGGGCGAAACCGAGCTTAAATCGCCAAAACTACTGCATAGCATCGAGCAGATTTTTGTTGCTCAGTGATTTGAATAAATAACGTGGCTGGTGATCTCATTAACCTTAGCTGAAGCTATCAGTGCGGTTATTCGGTGCCAGCCATATCTATTTAGCTGTTTAAGTGATGCAGTATTACCTTTTGCACTAACTCTAGTGTCGCTTCAGCCTCTGAATCTAGGGCAAAACCATATTGTGCTAAGCCTGTTTGTGGCTCTAACTCTTGCTGATTCTTCAGGGTTACAGGAATGGTTTTTAGCTCATCATCAAGCTCAACTTCGAGCCTAAATTGGCTATCCACAATAAAATCGCTTCTGGCTTTACCTACAAATGCCCCGCCTTTAATTGAGATATCTTTTAAATAACCGCTTGAAATAACATCAGCACAATCGAGTGCAATAAGACTGGCTTTGACATTGATAGGCACGCGAGAATGCTGCCTCAAGGCAACCGTTTGCAACTCTTTGGGATAGGTGACTATTAGCCAGCGACCTACAGAGCTAACAACTTGTTGAATAGTACTTCTAAAGGCCAAGATCTTGGCATCTTGCTCGTCGCTACTGACGACCCGAAGGATCACACTCTGTCGCTCTCTGATATAGGCACTTGCAGCTTGCCAAGCTTTGTCATTGCCTAAGGCTAAGATAACCGAACGACCGGGATCTATTCCGATTAAGCGGCTACGCAAGCGAATTGTTTGTGTTGGTGTGAGTAACTGCAGGTGCACCCCAGTGCCGCAGTTGATCGTGTCTAATGTATTGAAGTCCTTTTCTGATGGCATAAAGCAACCTACCCGTCGATTAAGCAGAGCTTGAAGCTAACATAAAAGAGTCGTTTTCAACAACGAGAACACACCGGCGTTGCGTCTGGTTTACCTTGAGTTACAAATATTTGCCGCAGTTAATTTGATTTTCATCACAATTTGCTTTTTGATGGACGCTGCTTTCATAGCGAAACATCGCGATGAAAAAGAATAATAGTCGGAAAAACACAAATTTTCGTCATACGCTGACTGGAAAAGGTTAAGTATGGCAAAGGTGCTCAAACAAGGAGCGGATAATGAAGCGCTATACCAAGGCATTGTTTTTGAGCCTAGGATTGCTAATGGCAATGCCGATGGCTCAAGCCACAGAGGCCAAAGATATTCAGAGTTTTACTTTGGGTAACGGCATGAAGATCATGGTATTGGAAGATAGCTCGATACCCAATGCCAACATGTACCTATTTTGGAAAGTCGGCTCACGTAATGAAGTGCCGGGGATCACAGGGATCTCACACTTCTTCGAACACATGATGTTTAATGGCTCTAAAAAATATGGCCCTAAGATGTTTGACCGCACCATGGAAGCCGCGGGTGGCGCAAATAACGCTTACACCACAGAGAATCTCACCGTATACACCGACTGGTTCCCCGCTAATGCGCTAGAGACTATTTTTGATCTAGAAGCCGACCGTATCGAAAATCTCGATATCAACGAGCAGATGGTGGAAAGTGAGCGTGGAGTTGTCGCTTCAGAGCGGTTAACTGGGCTTGAAAACTCTAACTGGCGGGTGTTGCAAGAAGAGCTTAAAGGCGCAGCATTTAGGGCGCACCCTTATAGCTGGTCGGTTATCGGTCACGAATCCGATATTGCCGCTTGGACGTTAGAAGACCTGACTCAATACCACAAAACCTATTACGCACCGAATAACGCAGTGGTGGTGATAGCGGGCGACGTGAAGCTTAGCGAGGTTAAAAAGCTAGCCGATAAATACTTTGCGCCCATTGCTGCACAAGCGCCACCAAGAGCGGTGAAAACGGTTGAGCCTCTGCAAAAAGGTGAGCGCCGTGTGTTTGTGCAAAAAGCCTCGGTGAGCACCCCAAATGTGATGCTAGGCTACCATATTCCTGCGACCTCAAATGCTGACTATTACGCACTGGATCTACTGTCGTCTATCTTGACCACAGGCAACAGTTCACGCATGTATCAAGGCTTAGTCGATAAGCAAGTTGCCATAGAAGTTGATACTTATATGCCGATGTCATTCGACCCGAACCTGTTTTACGTGATGGGGGTGGCTAACCCTGGGGTGACGGCTCCAGAGTTAGAAGATGCGATGATCAGCGAGATCAATCGTGTAGCCCGTGATGGTGTTACGGCAGAAGAGCTTGAGAAAGTAAAAAACATCAAGCTAATGGGCTTTTATCGCGCCATGGAAACGATTAACGGCAAGGCCAACACCATAGGGACCTACGAGCTGTTCTTTGGTAGTTTTGATAAGCTATTTAATGCGCCAGAGGCTTATAACAAGGTGACACCAGAAGATATTCAACGTGTCGCGCAAACTTATCTTAAACGTGCAAACCGCACTGTTGCCGTACTGGCTGCAACCGAGGAGGCTGACCAATGAAAAAGTGTAATTTAAGCTTAAGTGCCTCGGCCTTACTGCAATCTAAAAAACTACTCACAGTGGTGGCTGTTGCGGGGGCGCTCGCGCTAACTGGCTGTGTTGCCACGGATCCGGCAAAGACAGTCGACACGGGGAGCTTTAGCGTACCTGCATATCAACACGTTACTCTGTCTAATGGCTTAACCGTGTATATGATGCCGCAGCGTGAAGTGCCGCTTATCACTATCGATGCCATCGTCCGTGCGGGTGCGGTTAACGACACCACCTCTGGTGTGGCCGAAATGACCGCCGCAGGTTTAATGTTAGGTGCAGGCGGTAAAAGTAAGCTGGAGATAGAACAGGAGGTTGATTTTTTAGGTGCCAGTTTAAGCAGCGGCGCAGGTAAAGAGGGCAGCTATATCAGTGCTAACTTTATGGCAAAAGATGCAGATAAGATGCTGCCGCTAATTAAAGATATGTTGCTTGTGCCAGACTTTGATACCACAGAGTTTGATAAGTTACGTCAGCGAGAAATTGCTGGCTTATCGCAATCGAAAGAGAGCCCGCGTGCAGTGATCAGTCGCTACTTCGATAAACTTGTTTTTGGTGAGCATCCCTACGGCAATGCTACATCAGGTAACAGTGATTCGTTGGCCGAGCTAACGATCCCGCAGTTGCGTGCTTTTCATAAGAGTTACTATCAACCGTCGAATACGGCCATTAGTGTCGTCGGTGATTTTGAGCCTGCACAGATGCAAGCCAAGCTAGAGAAGCTGTTTGCCAATTGGCAAGACGCTGAGCCTGTCACCTTAATCAATCTTACCAAGGGTTTACCTAAGTTTGATGCAAGCGCAGTACTACTGGTGGATAAGCCTGATGCGATTGAAACGACCTTCTTAATTGGTGGTATGGGTATTCGTCGTGATAATCCTGACTTTGTTGGGCTTACCGTGATCAATACCATCTTGGGTGGCCGCTTTACCTCATGGCTTAATGACGAGCTAAGGGTCAATGCGGGCCTGACTTATGGCGCACGTTCTGGTTTTATCCCTTACTCGGCGTCAGGCACATTTAGGATCAGCACCTTTACCAAAACGGCGACCACCAAAGAAACCATCGACTTAGCCTTAAAAACCTATGCAAGGTTATGGGAGCAAGGGCTAGATCAAGCGACCTTAGACTCTGCCAAAGCTTATGTTAAAGGTCAGTTTCCGCCTAAGTATGAGACCAGTGCTCAACTTGCCGGGCTAATGACGGATATGTACCTGTATGGTTTTGATGATACCTTTATCAATGAGTTTCAGGCCAAGGTGGATGGATTAACGCTAGAAGAATCAAAGCGCTTAATCGACACTTACTTCCCGAAGAAGAATCTACAGTTTGTCATCATCGGCAATGCAGCCAAGATAGCGCCGATTGCCAAAGAGTATGGCAAGGTAAAGCAAGTAGACATGACTCAAGTGGGCTTTGGTGGCTAAGCTTCCTTAAGGGCGTAAATACATAACGGAACACAGCAAAAAGCCGCGGTAATCGCGGCTTTTTGCTGTCTGGAACAGTTATGGCAAAAGCCCATGGACGGATAGCTTTTGGGCTTGTGTCAGGAACAGTTGTCTGCAACATTTATGCTCGAATACGAGTCTGGTTACATACCTGCGTAATCTAACTGACGCCAAGCTTCATAGCTGATAATGGCTACGGCATTCGACAGGTTCAAGCTACGGCTGGTCGACATCATAGGAATGCGCAGGCGCTGCTCGGTAGGGATCGAGTCGATAATATCAGCGGGTAGACCGCGGCTTTCAGGGCCAAATAACAACACGTCATCTTGCTTAAAGGTCAGCTCAGAGTGTGGACGACTGCCCTTAGTGGTACACGCCATAATGCGCTTACCATCCATAGCCTCAAGGAACGCCTCGAAGTTTTTATGGTGAGTCACATTAGCCAAATCAGCATAATCTAAACCCGCACGGCGCAGTTTTTTATCTTCTAGATCGAAGCCTAATGGCTCAATCAGGTGCAGCTGGCAGCCGTTATTGGCGATTAAGCGGATAATATTACCGGTATTTGGGGCGATTTCGGGTTCGTAAAGCGCGATATGAAACATGCTGGCCTGCCTAAAAATTGGTGAGCCGAGATTATACGGCAAAAACCTCGATGCGGAAAATCTCGCAGCGGTGATGGCAACATGTTGCGTGAGATAGGTCGTGATTATGTGGTTTAGCAATATGCCAACCGCTGTTTTAGGTCTATATTCCGCTTTACGAATACACGGTTTATTTAGGCAGACATATGGATCTCGCTAAACTTTCTCGGATCAGCATGAAGCACTTGATCACCCTGCATGTGATGCTCGACACCTTGAGCGTGACCGCCAGTGCTGAGCGTTTATGTCTAAGCCCGTCATCGGTGAGTAAGACCTTAAGCCAGTTAAGGCTCAGTCTCGACGACGAGCTGTTTTACCGTCACGGCAATAAGCTGGTGGCCACGCCATTAGCGAGAAGGCTGGGGCCTAGCGTGCATCAAATCATCAATGATATGAATCAGCTGATGACCCAAGAAGCCTTTAATCCTGCTGAATATAAAGGCCGATTTTCACTGGCGATGCGTGAAAGCACCTTTGAATTATTAGCCGCCAAGTTAACCGCCCATGTGCTGACGCAGGCGCCCAATATTCGTTTAGATATTTTTGCCAAAGACAGCGTGGGTTTTGATGGTTTAGTTAAAGGCAGTTTAGACTTTATCGTGTTGCCTCACGATAGAAGTCAGCCGCCGATCTCCCAGCATGAACTGGTATGGGAAACCTTGATCAATGACGAGATGGTATGCCTGATGAATCCTGAGCATCCGCTGGCGACTCAAACGCAGATCACTATCGATGATTACTTAAGTTATAGCCATATTGGTATTAGCGATACTGATTTAAATACCCCATTTTTTGAGATGCAGTTAGCGCAGCAAGCACGCAATCGTGCGGTACCGATTTCGGTTTCAGATTTTGGTAGTGCAGCGTTACTGTGTCATCACAGTGAGTTGCTGTTTACCTGCTCGAGGCGCTGGGCTGAAATAGCGTTGCAAGCAAAAGGTTTGGTGACCAAGGCGATGCCACTTGATTATGGTGAAGTGGCGTATAGTTTGGTGTGGCATAAGCAGAGTATGAATGATCCTGCACTTAGGTGGTTGTACCAACAGTTGGTTGCTTTTACTCAGGTGGAATTCGAGTAAGTTAATTCTGATTTTTGGCATCAGGCGATGCCTGAGCTTTGAGTTAGACTTCGTCTAACAACTACATCAATCAAACTTCGTTTGATAAAAGTCGTGGGATGCCATCCCACACTCGGGCAAGGAGGACTGCTCGTCCTTATCAAGAACATCCTTGTTCAAAAGCCAGTTCGCCGTCCGTGGTTCTCGCTCAGAGAGTCCATAGTTATGGACTTCGCCCTTGCATCCACCATGACGCCCCTACGAAGTTACATGCATTTGATACGGGCCTCAGTTATTTTCGAAAATCGCTATAGCCTCATATTCGCCGTCCATGGCTCACCTAAGGCGATCTCGGCATCCTGCCTCGCTCACACGACTTTCTGTTTACAAGAGTTCTTCAATAACTTCGGCAACTTCGATGGGGGATGGATGTTTTCTGACACAAAGTGAGCGGGTTTTAATTCTGTGTTTTCATATTAATGGCTCAGTAGTGAAATGATTATGCCTTTCTAACCTCGTGCAGATACGGCTGAAGCCTTCGGTTTCAGGGATGAAACCGCAGAGCGGCCAGGGATGGCGCAGAGCGTGTTTCAGCAGTGTCTGCACATGCCCGTGCTGCAAGCTATTGGAACCGCAAATGCCAGAAGTTGGTTTGAAGATTCAAGTGATGAAGAGTCTAAAGGTTTAACGCTGTAGATTTAAAGCTTGAGCAAGTTTCCCGCAAAGGAAACCCTTAACTTCTGCACATACGCTGGCTGCAGGCCATTGGAACCACAGATGTCGGAATTGGCTTCATACCTTCAAATGGCTATGAGGCCAAAGGTTCGCATGCTTTAGATTTAAAGTCTGCGTTAGTTTCACGCAAATGAACCCCTTACCCTCTGCATATACACTTGCTGTAGGCAATTAGCTGCATACGATGCTGAAAGTGATCTATGAGGTAATTGGTCACATCATTAGAACAGTTAGCTTCAGTGTAAAAACTCTGAGGCCACAATGACCAGGTATCTGTATCCTTTATGGTGAATTATTCTTCTGTTGGTTGTTCTAGAACCAATCAATAGAGTTAACTATTTAAAAACCGCAGTTGAACAGTATTTAAACTTATATGAATAAAAGTTTGACACGCGTCACGTTTTATTGCTAATTTGAACTCAGCGGTTTAGGTCGGAGAGTTCATTGATATAACGAGGACTCAATCGACTGGGAGTTCGACATTAGCTAGCTCCGCTGGCTGAGCCGGATTCGACAGAGCTGAGGCATTGTTATTAGAAGCTTCGACCGAACTACTTTTCAATCCGAGTCTTGCGAATACTATCGGATACGCATTGAGTTACCCACGGGTAACTTTGATAAGCCTAACAAATCAGCATTCATGTTAGGCAGTAAAACAAAAAAGCATCCCAGCGGGATGCTTTTTTTTGCTTTGAATTTTGGTTGATGGTTAGACTTCGTCTAACGACTTTATTTATCAGACTACGTCTGAACTCTATAGTTAGATTTCGTCTAACAACTAAAGTCGTGGCCTTGCCACTTATCAGGCTGCGCCTGACCCTTAAGCAATCAAGCTGCGCTTGATAAACGTCGTGGCGCTTCGCCCCACATTGGTAATGCATCAGGCTGCGCCTGACCAAAGTCGTGAGCTTCCAGCTCACACACGGGCAAGAAGGGGTCAACAGCTACCCCCTCTTGCATCTCCCCAGCCGCCCCGACGAAGTTGTTGATCCTCATACTCCAATAAAAATCGCCTAACGGCTCAGATGGGACATCCATGTCCCCCCGAGCCTGAACCATCATCCATGATGGTTCCACGGCATTTTTATCTACGTACTTCGGCAACTCCGATGGGGAATGGGTGTATCCAGTAAGTTTTGGGGTACGCTTAATAGAATTTTTATTATATCTAGATTTAGAATCAGACTTTATTCAAGAGATTGTTTTTATTTGCTTAAAATCTAGTTGGGTAAGATACTGTTTGCCTACTTAAGCATTCAATTTAAGAGAAATTATGAAGTTAGATAGTGGTTTTGACTGGTCTGAAGAGCTTGCTATTGAAAATGGATCTCAACCTTCGGAGGTTTTGCCGGCAGATAGGTTAAATAGAAAGAAATACGCTGAGTTCATAGCAAAGTTTCTAGTTTCTCAAGGCTACGACTCTCAAAGTGGTAAGCGTCATAACTATGTTCTTAATTTGAATGCTGAATGGGGGGCGGGTAAGACCTATTTTCTTAAGCGATTAGCTGAGGAGCTAAAACCGCATCATCCGGTTGTATATATTGATGCATGGAAGCAAGATTACTCTGACGACCCTTTAATGACTGTTATCTCATCGATGATTAGCCAGCTAAGAGAACAAGCTGGGAAGAATGCTGATGATAGTATTTATAAAGCTCCGAGAAAGGCGATGGGTTTACTAAAAGCTGCTGTTCCTGCAATTGTGGGGGGAATGACTAAGAAGTTTTTAGGTATAGATCATTTAGCAATTATGGATGCTGTTGGAGACGAAGATGATATTGGTGAAACTCTTAAAGATGAAAATGGAAAGGATGTTCTAGATGAAGATGGCAAGCCTATCGATATGGGGCCAGCAGCTTCTCTGTTAGTAAAGCACTTAATTGATGAACATGATGCAAAAGCTAAATCGATAGAGAATTTGAAAGTTCATGTTCAAGAGTGGGTAGATGCTTTAATAGGGTTAGATAATGCTAAGCACGAGGATGAAAATAGGCGTTCATTCCCTGCGTTCGTATTTGTTGATGAACTTGATAGGTGTCGACCTAGTTATGCTGTTGAAATGCTTGAAACCATCAAACACATTTTTGACATTCCAGGTGTAGTCTTTGTTGTTGGAACAGATACCGAACAGCTTCAACATGCAGTAAAAGCTATCTATGGAGAAGGCTTTAACGCTAGGAATTATCTAAGTCGCTTTTTTAATAGTCGTTTTACGTTGAGACAACCAGACATTAAAAGTTTACTCGCAGTACATTGTGATTGCAGCAAGCTATCAGGGGAGTATTTCCGAGATTTAGAGATTTCAGTATGGCCTGAAAATGAAAGTGCTGAAGATAATCTCGCGAATATATCAGCTGTTATTAATTGTTTTAATTTACCCGCTCGAACCGTAATTCAGATTACAGATTGGTAAGCCCCTAGTTTTCTAGACACTTTCTAAGTTCTCATAATACTGCTTTTCAAACTTCATTGGAGACAGTCCGTTATTACTACCA
>NZ_JBRILT010000040.1:0-44799 GCF_052977065.1 Shewanella sp. 125m-1 | reverse complement strand
CGCTCGACTTGCATGTGTTAGGCCTGCCGCCAGCGTTCAATCTGAGCCATGATCAAACTCTTCAATTAAAGTTTTTTTGCTTCTTCCACCTTACAAGTAAGGTGTAATCAGCGGCTCAACGAATTCTGTGATTTGTTTCCACTTTAAAAAGTGAAATCAAACTTTTTCATATTGCTATGAACACTCATTCATTAAGTAATTTTTTGATTGCCTCGTGAGAGGCAATTTCGAATAACTTAATCTCTGTGAGTGTCCACACAGATTTGCTTGTCATATTGTTAAAGAGCGTGCCAATTCTATTAAGGCAAAAGCCTTTCAAATGGCGCCTTAGACGCTTAGGTCGTTTGGCTGAGGAGGCGTATTCTACACTCTCCAGTGGCGGCGTCAAGCGCTTATTTTAAGAAGTTTTTCAAGCGATGATTTCTTAATCACTCTCGTGAAAAGAAGCAAAACCCGAAGCTCTTAAAGCGATTGTCACCTGAGATTAATTTCCGTAGAAGTTAATCTCTCTAACGCTGTGTGCTTGGCTAGTTGCCTGCTTCACCGTGTCAGTGGGGTCGCATTATAGGGAGATTCGAAAAGAGCGCAAGTGCTTTTTTCGAAAATAAACGCCTTTTTTTAATGTTTTAATTTAAGCACAACTTAGCCACTAGTTACCCTCAGACTTATCCACAAAACTTGCTTTCAGCGACGCTTTTATCGCCAGCACCAAATTAAAGTTAAGCTATTTCTACACGGTATTAATGTTACTGTGGTTGGATTGCACCACTCGTTTATCTTCTTACTGTCTTCTTACTCGCTTCTTACTAGCCTATCTTCATATATACATAACTTATGTAGCAAGGCGCTATTTGGGTTAAGAGCCAGACTTAGGAAACTAATAAATTAACCCACTATCCTTTTTCATTGGTAATAAAAAAGGGCGACTCAATGAGTCACCCTTTTCTTGAGTATTGTTTTGCTATTCTAGCTAAGCTTGCCGTGGCATTGCTTGTACTTCTTACCAGAACCACATGGGCAAGGATCATTGCGACCAACTTTCTCGCCATCGCGAACTGTTGGTTGGGTAGCAGCCAATGCAGCACTTTCTTCTGCGCCCACTATAGCTTCAGCTTGTGCATGTTGATAATCACGACGGATCTTGGCATCTTCTTGGCGACGACGCTCTTCCATCTCTTCAACATCTGATTGTGCCTGTACTTGTACTTTAGACAGGATGCTAATCACATCGTGCTTTAGTGATTCAAGCATCTGCTGGAACAACTCAAACGATTCACGCTTATATTCTTGCTTTGGATTCTTTTGTGCATAACCACGCAAGTGAATACCTTGACGCAGGTGATCCATTGCAGAAAGGTGCTCTTTCCACAAACCATCAAGCGTTTGCAGCATGACCGCCTTTTCGAATTGACGTAGAACTTGCTCGCCTACCATCTCTTCTTTTGCTTTATATGCATTAACCCAAGTATCAACAATACGCTCACGCAAGGTTTCTTCATGCAAGTCATCTTCTTTATCCAACCATTCTTGAATTGGCAGACTCATTGCGTATTCTTGCTGTAGGCGTTTCTCTAACCCTTCAACATCCCAAAGCTCTTCAACAGACTGACGCGGAATATATTGATCGATGAGGCCGTTAACCACATCTGCTTGGATATTTGTGATCGTTTCCTGAATACTTTCAGCATCCATCAACTCATTTCGTTGAGCATAAACAACCTGACGCTGGTCATTAGCAACATCATCAAATTCAAGTAACTGCTTACGGATATCAAAGTTACGTGCTTCTACTTTACGTTGTGCATTTTCGATAGCGCGTGACACCCATGGATGCTCAATCGCTTCACCCTCTTCCATTCCAAGTTTCTTCATCATTGAAGATACGCGGTCAGAAGCAAAGATACGCATTAAGCTATCTTCCATAGATAGATAGAAACGAGATGAACCAGCATCACCCTGACGACCAGAACGACCACGTAGCTGGTTATCGATACGGCGAGACTCGTGACGTTCAGTACCTAGAATATGTAGACCACCGGCTTCAACAACTTCATCATGACGAACTTTCCAGTCAGCTTTAATCTTAGCTTTCTGCTCGTCAGTTGCGTTAGCTAGCGCATCAATTTCCATGTTCCAGTTGCCGCCCAACACGATATCGGTACCACGACCGGCCATGTTAGTTGCCACTGTTACCGCACCAATTCGACCAGCTTGAGCAACAATATCAGCTTCACGCTCGTGGAACTTAGCATTCAAAATCTCATGCGGGATCTTTTGTTTCTTAAGTAAGCTGTGTAACAGTTCTGATTGTTCAATCGATACTGTACCGACCAATACTGGTTGTCCACGCTCACGGCAGCCAACGATATCTTTTACGATTGCAGCATACTTTTCGTCAGCTGTCAGATAAACCAAATCAGGGTTATCTTGACGAACCATTGGACGGTTAGTCGGAACAACCACTGTATCAAGTCCGTAGATGTGTTGGAATTCGAATGCTTCAGTATCGGCAGTACCCGTCATACCCGCTAACTTTTCGTACTGGCGGAAGAAGTTCTGGAAAGTGATTGAGGCTAATGTTTGGTTTTCATTTTGAATATGAACCCCTTCTTTAGCTTCTACCGCTTGATGCAAACCTTCAGACCAACGACGACCAGGCATAGTACGGCCAGTATGTTCATCAACAATAACCACTTCGTTATCTTGAACAATATAGTCTACGTCTTTTTCAAATAAGGTATGGGCACGTAGTGCTGCATTTACATGATGTAATAAAGAGATATTAGCAGCAGAATAAAGCGAGTCGCCTTCGGCTAGCATGCCACGCTCAGTTAGCAGTACTTCAACTTTCTCTTGACCACGTTCGGTCATGTGCACTTGCTTCGACTTCTCATCAACTGAGTAATCACCTTCACCCACATACTCTTCAGTATCTTCTTTATCTTGCGCGATAAGATTGGGGATCAGTGTATTGATCTTGATGTATAGCTCTGAGCTATCTTCAGCCGCACCAGAAATAATTAGCGGCGTACGTGCTTCATCAATAAGAATCGAGTCGACTTCATCGATTAGTGCATAGTGAAGTGGACGTTGAACGCGCTCACTTGGCGAGAATGCCATGTTGTCACGTAGGTAATCAAAACCGAATTCGTTGTTAGTACCGTAAGTAATATCTGCATCATAGGCAGCTTTCTTTTCTACTTGCCCAAGACCCGCAACGTTAATACCAACGGTTAAACCAAGGAATTCGAAAAGAGGACGGTTGTTTTCAGCGTCTCGACCCGCAAGGTAATCGTTCACCGTGATGACGTGTACACCTTTGCCCGTTAGACCATTAAGGTAGGCTGGCAGAGTTGCCGTCAGTGTTTTACCTTCACCGGTACGCATTTCTGCAATACGGTTACTATCCAGGATCATGCCACCAATAAGCTGCACATCGAAGTGACGCATATCAAATACACGCTTCGAGGCTTCACGTACTGTCGCGAATGCTTCAGGTAATACGCCTTCTAATGTTTCACCGCCGTCTAAACGCTCGCGGAAGTGGGCCGTTTTTGCTTTTAAATCTTCATCAGATAGCTTTTCGTACTCAGCCTCTAGTGCGTTAATTTTATTAACGACTTTACCAAATGCTTTAAGTGTACGATCGTTGCGACTACCAAATACTTTTGTCAGTAATTTACCAAACATCTGAACCACTTCTATGTTGTTGGCCAAGTCCCTTTGAGAGCCTGAAAGCCTATTTTATGATTAACCTGCCTTGCGGTAGACATACTTTTGCGGATCGATCTGCTGTCCACCACGCAACACTTCATAGTGTACATGAGGCCCAGTTGAGCGCCCAGTACTTCCCATCACAGCGATTTTATCGCCTTTAGCGACCACATCGCCCACAGTTACTGACAAAGCTTTATTGTGACCATAACGAGTGCTTAGACCATTTCCATGATCAATTTCGACTAACTCACCATAACCAAACATCTTGTCCGCCCATGTAACTACGCCACCTGCTGTCGCGATTACATCGACGCCCTCTTTTCCAGCAAAGTCGATACCTTTATGCATCGTTCTTTTACCGTTAAAAGGATCATTACGTAAACCATAGGGCGAGGATAACCAACCTTTCTGGATTGGTCGCCCAGATATATAACGCTCTTCATCTATATGGAGATTAGATGCTACTGTTTCAAGTAGTGATAACTGAACATTATTATTATCTATTCGAGACACCAACTTATCCATATCTGCGATAAGCTGATCGAGTTCGATGTTAGTACCCAACTCACTGATACCACCAACACCGACTTCTGAAGAGAAATCAAATTGATCTTCTAATTGATTATTGAGAGCAACTTGCTGACCCAGTGCTTCTAAGCGCGTGAGTTTAGCTTGCATACGAGCAACGTGGGCAACCAACATCGAAAGTTGAGTCTCTGTCGCACTCTTTAGCGCGACTAACTCATCTTTTTGTTCTTCACGAGCCATACGCTCGCCGTCGACATTAGCTTGTTGCTGTGTAAGTTGCTTGGCATTGTGCTGATAAAGACCCGTACCTGCTGCGATGAGCAAAATAGGCAATAGCAGCCAACGCTTTCCTGGTTGCCAGCGTGTGGCACCATTTCGACCTTGAATAAAAACTGTTACACTCATAGCCTAATTAAGCCATTTTATTATCATATGAAAAAGCCCCCACAGGATCTCAGTCAGTTACTACATCAGCAAGGCACAATGCCTAACTTAGCTGAAAAGGCAGAACTGTTATTACACTTAGATCGCTACGTGAAACAAGTGCTAACTGGTCCAGTGACAGAGCAACTAAAGGTTGCCAATTTACGCCAAGGGATCTTGGTTATTGAAACAACTACGGCTGCTTGGGCGGCAAGAATTAACTTCCAAAAACCCAAAATATTACAACAGCTGCAAGCCGAAACGCTACCCATGCTTACCGCAATCGAGGTTAAAGTCAACCCAAGCTTGTTAATGTATGAAACAAAACCCAAGGTCGCTCACAACCTAATTAGTGAAAATGCCGCCGCTCATATTGAAGCGTTAGCTGAACATACTGAGGGGACATTAGCGGTAAAACTAAAACGGCTGGCTGCATTAGCCAGCCGTTCAAGGCAATCTTAATTCGCGATTAAGCGAATACAGCACCCGCGGGTACCGAGAAGCTGACTGGTGCGTCGGCTTCTTTTTCAAAACTGACAATTTCCCAAGCGTCCTGCTGTGCAAGCATGGCACGTACTAACTGATTGTTAAGTGCGTGGCCAGTTTTGTATGCACAGAACTCACCAACAATAGCGTGACCCGCTACATATAGATCACCAAAAGCGTCAAGAATCTTATGCTTAACGAACTCGTCCTCATAACGCAGGCCATCGGGGTTGAGGACGCGATATTCGTCAAGAACAACAGCATTTTCCATGCTGCCACCTAGTGCAAGATTATTCGCTCTTAGGTACTCAATATCGCGCATAAAACCAAAGGTTCTTGCACGGCTGATATCTTTCACAAAAGCAGACGATGAAAAATCCATAACCATATGCTGCTGACTACGCGCGATCTCTGGGTGGTTAAAGTCAATTGCGAAATCGACTCTGAAGCCTTTAAAAGGTTTCAACTCTGCCCACTTATCACCGTCTTCAACACGGATAGGTTTAGTGATTTTGATGTATTTTTTAGCGGCGTTTTGCTCTTGAATACCTACAGACTGAAGTAGGAAAACAAAAGGACTCGCACTGCCATCCATAATTGGAATTTCAGGCGCGTCAACTTCGATAACTGCGTTATCAATACCTAGTCCGGCTAGCGCTGCAAATAGATGCTCAATTGTTGAGATACGAACACCATCATCATTTACCAAGGCAGTACACATAGTCGTTTCACGAACTTGATCGGCAACAGCTGGTATTTCAACTGCAGGCGACAAGTCGGTACGAACTAGCTTAATACCGGTATTGATGGGCGCGGGTTTAATGATCAACGTAACCTTGTTGCCGGAATGCAATCCAACACCAGTCGTTTTAACCATTTCTTTTACAGTTCTTTGAAAAATCATGTATTTACCCGTTCATTATCTCAACAAAAAAGCGCTAACCGCACACTTTTCAGTCGTGTGCAGGCTATGCTGGTCGGATATCTTAGCATATCTTTGCAAATTCACCAAAACTCACTCAGCTTTAGGACAATAGTTTAGTATTGCCTCATACTTCTTAACTATTTATTAACACTAAGATTAATCAGCTTGCTTACGCAAAAATGCTGGGATATCTAAGTAGTCAAGATCGCTCTTTTTTTCAGCCACTGGTGTTGCTACTTGAGGCTGAGTTGCAGCTGCAGTATTACCGTGTGACATCGTTGGAGCGATAGCGTCTTCTGCTGCAAAGCTCTCTACACGAGGCTCAGCTGGAACAATCGGCTCTGGACGTGGGGCAGGCTTAGATACTAGCTGGATATCCGGCTTCTTTTCTGCGCCAATACCCGTAGCAACAACCGTTACGCGTAGCTCATCAGACATTTCAGGGTCGATTACCGCGCCCACAACAACAGTTGCGTTATCAGAAGCATAAGCCTTAACGTGGTTACCCACAGTCTCGAACTCTTCAATGCTCATATCCATACCCGCAGTGATGTTAACTAATACGCCACGCGCACCAGCTAGATCAATATCTTCAAGTAATGGACTTGCAACAGCCGCTTCTGCAGCTTCTTCAGCACGATCTTCACCGCTTGCTACACCGGTACCCATCATGGCATTACCCATTTCAGACATAACCGTTTTTACGTCGGCGAAATCGACGTTGATTAGACCTGGGCGAGTAATTAGCTCGGCAATACCTTGAACCGCGCCAAGTAACACGTTGTTAGCTGCAGCGAATGCATCTAATAAAGACGTACCACGACCTAACACTTTAAGTAACTTTTCATTTGGAATGGTAATTAGCGAGTCAACATGCTTAGCAAGCTGCTCAATACCTTGATCCGCGTAGGTCATACGCTTCTTGCCTTCGAATGGGAAAGGCTTGGTTACAACAGCAACAGTAAGAATACCTTCTTCACGTGCAATTTCTGCAACTACTGGTGCAGCACCAGTACCGGTACCACCGCCCATACCCGCAGCGATAAAGATCATGTCTGAACCTTTAATCGCATTACGAATGTTTTCTCTGTCTTCTTCTGCCGCTAAACGACCGATTTCAGGGTTGGCGCCAGCGCCTAAACCTTTGGTCACATCGCGACCCAATTGAATTGTGGTCGTTGCAGCAGACTTACGCAATGCTTGTGCGTCAGTATTTGTTGCTACAAACTCAACACCTTCGATGTTGTGTTTAACCATATGCTCAACAGCGTTACCGCCGCCACCACCGACACCGATGACCTTAATCACCGCTTCGTCTGAATGACTATCCATGATCTCAAACATGGTCTTTTCTCCGTTATGCCTGCGTTATTAACTAAAACTCGCCTTTAAACCAGCTCTGAACCCGATTCCAAAGACTGGTAACCCCTTGTCGTTCAGGACGTTCGAACTGTCGTTCGATCACTCTGCGCGCACCATAGTGAAGCAACCCGACTCCGGTAGAGTAAATAGGCTGATCCACATATTCGTGTAAACCTTTAACTGGCAGCGGCTGTGCCATTCTCACTGGCATACCAAATGTCGCTTCAGCGATATCAACGGCACCTTCAATCGATGCGGTACCACCAGTAATGACAATGCCTGCTGCAACCTGATCTTCTAAGCCGCTATCGCGTAGCTGCTTTAAGATCAATTCAAATAATTCTTGGTATCTAGGTTCAACCACTTCCGCTAACGTGTGACGTGACATGCTACGTGAAGGACGACCACCTACTGAAGGCACCTCGATACTGTCTTCACGGCTCACCATCGCGCTACGAGCGCTAGCGTGCTGCACCTTAATCTGTTCTGCGTGTGACAAAGGTGTACGGAATATCTTAGCGATATCGTTAGTCACCTGATTACCCGCAACGGGCACGACAGCACAGTGACGCAGTGCACCATTGGTATAAACCGCAATATCGGTTGTACCGCCACCAATATCGACCAAGCAAACGCCTAAGTCTTTCTCATCATCAGTCAGTACTGAATCAGCTGAAGCGATGGCTGAAAACACTAAGTCGTCAACTTTTAAACCACAGCGCTCGACACTCTTAGTGATGTTCTTAGCCATGTCATTGGCACAAGTCACGATATGAACCTTGGCTTCCATACGCATACCTGACATGCCAATTGGGCTCTTAATGCCGTCCTGTATATCAATAGCGTATTCTTGAGGCAATACATGCAAGATACGACGCTCAGTTGGAATTTTGACAGAGCGAGCCGTATGGATCACATTGTCGACATCTTCTTGAGTCACTTCTTCGTCGTTAATCGACACCATGCCGTTTTCATTCTGACATTCGATATGTTTGCCAGAAATACTTAAATACACCGATGAGACCTGGCAATCTGCCATTAACTCGGCTTGATCCAGTGCTCTTTGTACGCTGCGGACGATAGAGTCGAGATCGTTTACGCCGCCTTTATCCATCCCCCTTGAAGGATGGTTTCCCAGACCGACAATACTGATCTCACCGTCAGGCAATACTTCACCAATGATCACAGCGACTTTTGATGTCCCTATGTCCAATCCCACAATCAGATTTCTATCTAGATTCTTGGTCATTAATTAACGGCTCTCTTTTTGTGCATCATCCCAACCTACGGCCAAACCTGTGTCGTAGCGCAAATCCACAATAGCTACCTGTTTATCTTGCTCTGCAAGTTTTGGGTAGACGTGGATAAATCTTTGTATCCTTGCCATCTTATCTTCTCGACCGAGCTCCAGCTTAATGCCATTATTTAGCTCAGCGTGCCAAGCATGCCTTGGACTTAAGCTTAAACTTTGTAAGTTAAAGCCATTAATTCTTAATAACTCGCCTACCTGCTGGTAAGTAGTTAGTACCGACTTACCTTGCTCTTCAGGACCCGTCAATATAGGTAAATTAGGTATACCTTCTTTCGCCGGTGCATCAAACACTTCGCCGTAAATATTGAGCCAAGCATCACCATTCCAATGCGCAACTGGTTTTTGTTCAACCAAATATACCTTTAACTTGGCTGGCCACTCGCGCCTAACGGAGGCTTGGTAAACCCAAGGTAATGCTTCGAGGGCTTCTTGCACTTGGGTCACATCAGCCGAAAAGAAACTCCTCTGCATCAAATCCTGCAATGCTAGTTGGATCTCTTTATCGTCTGTATATAAGCGCTCCCCTTTAATCGCTACCGCTTCAATAGGTAGCGCATCAGCATCATTTAGCACGGTATTGAGTTTCATCACTGCCATCGATAAACCAATCAATACGCACAGTAAGAACGCCAAACCAAAACACAGATACCAATCAGCTTGCGAAAGCAAAACTCGAATACGCTGACCTTTCTCGCGCCAAGACACCTTAGGCTTCCTTTTGCAACCGGGAACTCAGAAAATCGGCCATTATATAGCCCTTATTCCAAGCGTCAAAATTAGATGTGTAACTTAAGGTATATAACTCTAAATTACGCATTTTTTTCATCAGTAGTCTCAGTACCAAAACCCAAATTCGATTCGGCAAGGCTACGTGATAACAACCCAATACTGCCAGCCCCTTGGGTCAGCAGTAAATCACCGTCTTGCAATATCTCTGGTAAAACGGTTTCTAGCTGCTCGGTGCTCGCAACAAATACAGGCTCAACCTGACCACGAACACGAATAGAGCGACACAATGCCCGACTGTCAGCCCCCGGAATAGGTGCTTCACCTGCGGCGTATACATCTAACATCAACAGGCAGTCGACTTGTGATAGTACTTCTACAAAGTCCTCATACAAGTCGCGGGTACGACTGTAACGGTGCGGCTGATAGATCATCACCAAGCGGCGTTCAGGCCAACCGAGTCTGGCTGCCTTAATCGTGGCGGCAACTTCACTTGGGTGGTGACCATAGTCATCAACCAATTTAATCTCACCTTTCGCGGTACTAAACTCGCCAATTTGCTGAAAACGACGACCAATGCCTTGAAACTCACCTAAAGCAACAATAATTGCTTCATCTTCGATGTCATCTTCAGTAGCTACGGCAATCGCTGCCAGCGCGTTTAACACGTTGTGCTCGCCTGGCAAGTTAACTGTTAAGCGCACATCTGCTAACCCTGCACGTCTAACCGTGAATGCGCTGCAATAGCCTGTTTGCTCGAAATCTAGCGCCTGCACATCAGCGTCATCGCTAAAACCGTAAGTCACTACACGACGACCAATACGTGGAATAAGCTCTCGTACAATAGGGTCATCGATACAGACTACTGCAACCCCATAAAAAGGCAGGTTATGCAGGAAATCAACGAAGGTTGTTTTAAGCTTTTCTAGATCACCTTCATAGGTATCCATATGGTCAGCTTCGATGTTAGTCACGACACTGACCATCGGCTGCAGATGTAAAAAGCTCGCGTCACTCTCATCAGCTTCAGCAATTAAGTAACGGCTATGACCTAATCGAGCGTTAGTACCTGCGCTATTTAACAAGCCGCCAATCACAAAAGTGGGATCGCGCTCTGCTTGACCATAAACACTTGCGATCAAACTCGTCGTAGTCGTCTTACCGTGAGTTCCGGCAACAGCGACACCATGACGGTAGCGCATCAGCTCAGCTAGCATTTCAGCCCGACGCACCACGGGGATCCTAAGCGCTTTTGCTGCAACCAACTCAGGGTTGTCAGCGCTAATCGCGGTTGAAACAACAACCACGTCTACACCTTTAACTTGGCTTGCATCGTGGCCAATATAGATGGTCGCACCAAGTTGAGCTAATCGCTGAGTGACCGCACTTTCAGCGATATCTGAACCACTTAACTGGTAACCTTCATTAACAAGCACTTCCGCTATGCCGCCCATACCCGCACCACCTATTCCAACAAAATAGATGTGCTTAACCCTACGCATTTCAGGGATCATGGATCTTAGCTGCGAATACTTCTCTGCTTTGTTACTCATCTCAACCCTTCTGTGCTAATCGAATACAGACGTTGGCGACTCTTTGAGTTGCATCTAAAATGGCAACGTCTCGAGCACGCTGGCCCATATTGCATAATTCTTGTTTATCAGATGCCAGCATCGACAATTTAGTCATTAACTTGCTGGTATCGACTATAGGCTGTGGCAGTAAAAATGCTGCCCCAGCGTTAACTAATACTTGGGCATTTTTAGTCTGATGATCATCTACCGCATGTGGGTATGGCACTAGCAAGCTCGGTAAACCGACTGCAGCTAATTCAGATACGGTTAACGCACCAGAGCGACACACCACCACATCAGCCCAGCGATAAGCCGCTTCCATATCATCAATAAACTCAGCAACGCTTACGCTGCCATCTTGGCCTAATCGTTGATATTCGGCTTTAACGCTCGCTAAATTATCACGCCCAACTTGATGCCAAACCGTCATTGAATGGGTTTTACTCACCCCTTCGAGTACACTTGGCATGACATCATTAAAAATCTTTGCTCCCAAACTACCGCCTACAACGAGCACTTTTAGCGAATCATCGTCACAGGCAGGCTTTTGCTTTTCGCCAAGGGCGATAAGCTCTTTGCGGATAGGATTACCGACAGTTTCAGCTTTAATGTCGGTAAAGGTACCGTCAAAGGCACATAGCACCTCAGAGGCGATACGCGACAACAATCTATTGGTCATGCCCGGAATCGCATTCTGTTCATGCAACACCAAAGGTATGCCACACATCTTGGCAGCAACGCCGCCTGGACCGCTAGCAAAGCCGCCCATGCCCATCACCACATCGGGCTTAAACTTTTTAATAACAGCACGCGCTTGCATCACCGAACGTAGGATCTTAAATGGCGCAGCGAGCTTTCGCATCAAGCCATTACCACGCACACCTTTAATATCGATAAAGTCGATATCAAAGCCATGTTGTGGCACTAATCTCGCTTCCATTCGCTCTGCAGTGCCTAACCAACGCACTTTCCAGCCTTGCTGACTCAAATATTTAGCCACCGCTAGCGCAGGAAATACATGGCCGCCAGTTCCGCCAGCCATGATTAAAATGCGTTTTTCTTCAGCTTGGTTAGTCATTAATTCACTCATTGTTTACTTGTCCGGCCTTCAACGGCCTGAATAACACTTAATCGTCTTTCATGGTCTATCCGGATAAGCAACATGGCTGCCGCCGTCATGACCCACAAACTACTACCGCCATAGCTAATAAATGGCAGAGTTAATCCTTTGGTTGGTAACATACCAATACTGGCACCAACGTTTACCACGGTTTGAAAGCAGATCCAGATCCCGATGCCATAAGCAAGATAACCTTCGAATGCTCTTTCTAGTGCTAGACACATACTGCCGAGTTTAATCGCTCGCAGTGCAACAAATAGCAGCACTGCTAATACGGCGATAATGCCGATAAACCCTAACTCTTCGCCAATAACCGCAAAGATAAAGTCAGTGTGCGCCTCAGGCAGATACTCTAACTTTTGAATACTGTTGCCTAAGCCTTGGCCAAACCAATCACCGCGTCCATACGCCATAAGAGATTGAGTCAGCTGATAACCGCTACCGAACGGATCTTGCCACGGGTCGAGGAACGACGTTACTCGGCGCATTCGGTAGGGCTCAAGTAATACCAAGGCCACGAATGCTAATATCCCAGTTAAGATCAATGCGAAGAAGTCCAGTAATCGCGCGCCCGCTAAAAACAGTAACCCGACGGTACCCACAAACAGTACGACCACAGTACCTAAGTCTGGTTGCATCAAAATCAAAAACGCATATACAGCAAAAACAGCAATGGGCTTATAAAAGCCTTTAGCGTTTTCTCTAATCTCCTGGTGGCGTCGTACCAAGTAGCCAGCCATGTAGATGGCAAAGGCAAACTTAGCTATCTCGGCTACCTGAATACGGATTGGCCCTATCGATAACCAGCGGGTTGCTCCATTAACGGTTGTGCCCACAAACAGCACCGCGACCAGCATGACACCAACGACGACCAACAACCACGGACTAAAGTGTTGCCAATGGCGCATCTCTATTTGCAGCACCACCGCCGCAATAATAACGCAACCGACTAAGTAAGCGCCGTGACGCCACACAAAATGAAACGGATTGCCGGTCAAGGTTTGCGCCTCTGGCATAGAAGCTGACATCACCATCACAAAGCCAAAGCAGATAAGTGACAACACCGCAAACATTAACGGCCGATCATATAGCTGCATTCCTGGTGCCGAGGTGTCATTAAACAAATTCGGCAACGACCACTTAAAGCGGTTGCCAAATAAGCTTAACTGCTTCTCGCTACTCGCCATGAAGCGCTTCTACTAAGCTGCGAAATTCATCCCCGCGAGCCATAAAGTTGGGGTACATATCTAAGCTGGCGCATGCTGGTGACAAAATCACGATATCACCTGCTGTCGCTATCTCATGCGCCTTGGCAACAGCCTCTGCCATTGTCTTTACTTTTATTGAGTCCGCTTTTAACGCCGCGACTTTATCGCCATCTTTACCCAACGTGATTAGCTGGCTGACTTTGCCTAGTACTGGTACTAACGGAGAAAAGTCTGCACCTTTACCGTCGCCGCCAGCGATCAAGATCAGTTCACCTAAGTGATCACTTAAGCCCTCGATTGCTGCGACAGTCGCGCCAACATTGGTCGCCTTAGAGTCGTTGACATAAGTCACGCCAGCAATATCAGCAATCACTTCACAGCGATGAGCTAATCCACTGAATGTCTTAGCGACCTCGATTTGAAAATCTCGCCCAATACCTGCTGCAGTTGCTAACGCCATTGCCGCTATGACATTTGCATGGTTATGACTTCCCACAAGCACCACATCGCTAACAGACATAATCTGGCTGTTACCTTGCACGACCATTCCACCTGAAATTCCCCAGTCATCAACTTCTGGCGCATTTAAACCAAAACTTTGCTGATTAGTCGGATTATTCGGAATGGTTAATGGGTCTTCGCGATTAAACAGCACCATTTTGGTTTGTTCATACAGCTTAAGTTTTGCCTGGCGATATGACTCTAGATCGCTGTAACGATCCATATGGTCTTCGCTAATGTTGAGGCAAGTTGCTGCTGTGCACTGCAAACTCTGGGTAGTTTCAAGCTGAAAACTCGATAACTCTAAAATATATAAATCTTTAGGCTTCAGTAGTAGGTCCAAGGCTGGTATACCGATATTACCACCAACAGCGTATGAACAACCGCTGGCTTTAGCCATCTCGCCCACTAAGGTTGTGACCGTGGTTTTACCGTTAGAACCGGTAATACCAATCACTTTAGCAGAGGTTTTGCTCACTTCTCTCGCGAAAAGTTCCACATCACCAATCACCTCAATCCCCATATCGAATGCGACCCTAACTTCTGGGGTTTCGCATGCTATACCAGGACTGATGATGATCTGCTGCGCTTGCACTAAATAGCGACAATCAAATCCACCCGCGACTAACTCTACTTGAGGAAAGTCTGCCGCTAAGGTGTCAGCACCAGGAGGCTGAGTTCGGCTATCCATCACTAAAGGGACAATGCCTTGCGCACACAGGTAACGCACAACAGATAAGCCTGTTGCACCTAAACCTAAAACGATGTGTGAATATTGCTGCGCCATATCAGACCTATGTAATCCTGTTGTTTAAATTAACTGTGCTATCTAATTTCAAGCTGTTATTTAGCTTATCTAAGCTTTAATGTCGCCAATCCAAGTAGGACGAGGAACAAAGAAATAATCCAAAAACGTACAATCACTCTCGGCTCCGGCCAGCCCTTCAACTCATAATGATGATGAATAGGTGCCATGCGGAAGATGCGCTGTCCACGCAGCTTATAAGAGCCAACTTGTAGGATCACCGATACCGTCTCCATCACAAAGACGCCACCCATAATCACCAATAAGATTTCTTGACGAACCAACACCGCAATTGCGCCTAAAGCTGCACCTAGCGCTAAAGATCCAACATCACCCATAAAGACTTGCGCTGGATAAGTGTTAAACCACAAGAAGCCTAGGCCTGCACCAACAATTGCGGTACAAACAATCACAAGCTCACCCGCACCAGGCAAGTAAGGAAGATGTAAGTAGCTAGCAAACTGAACGTGACCAGACAGGTAAGCAATCAAGGCAAATGCTGCCGCGACCATAACCGTCGGCATAATCGCCAAACCGTCGAGACCGTCAGTTAAATTCACTGCATTGCTTGAGCCCACAATAGTGAAATAAACCAGCACGATAAAGAAGCCGCCAAGCTGAGGCATAATATCTTTAAAGAAAGGCACGACTAACTGGGTTTCACCCGGGCTTTGTGCTGATGCATATAAATACACTGCTATAACTAGTGCAGCCAAAGATTGCAGTAAGTACTTCCACCGAGCAATTAAGCCTTTAGTGTCTTTACGCACCACTTTACGGTAATCATCAATAAAGCCGATTAAGCCAAAGCTACCTAATACAAACAGCACTACCCATACGTAACGGCTACCAAGATCGCCCCACAACAACACACTAATAAACACACCGGCAAGGATCAATAATCCCCCCATCGTTGGCGTGCCGCGTTTGCTAAAGTGCGATTCAGGACCATCATTGCGCACGACTTGGCCAATTTGCATTAGCTGCAGCCGAGCAATCATCTTCGGTCCCCACCAAAGACTAAATACCATTGCCGTCATCAAGCCTAAGATTGCTCGAAAGGTGACATAAGAAAATACGTTAAACCCACTGTAAAACTGGGTTAAATACTCAGCCAGGTAAACCAGCATTAAACAAACTCCCCGCGACCATAGGCCATTGTTAAAGCTTCGACTACACGTTCCATTCTCGCACTGCGAGAACCTTTCACTAGCACTGTGATTTCAGCCGGTAACTCATTAATGTATTGAATTAATCCTGCAACTAAATCATCGATATCGTGATAGTGAGTGGAACCAAAAGCATGACTTGCACCTTCGCTTAGCGTACCGACACAAAACAGCGCGTTAACGCCTTTGGCCTTGGCTAATTCCCCAAGCTCACAATGCAAAAGGGCGGCATTGTCGCCTAATTCACCCAAATCGCCCAGCACTAAACAGCGATTTCCTTTAATTTCTTGAAGCCAGTCAATTGCAGCCCCCACTGAAGCCGGATTTGCATTGTAACTGTCATCAATCACTGTCACTCGTCCAAGTTGACTTGGCAGCATACGTCCTTTTACAGGTTGTAGCTGACTAAGTCCTTGGCAGATCTCAGCTAAAGACAGATCCAGTGCAAGGCACATGCTTGTAGCGGCCAATGCATTTGACACCTGATGACGTCCCGCTAACGGCAATTTAACTCTATGTACTTCTGCACCGTAGCATAGGCTAAAGGCATAACGTCCATAGGCGTCAGCCATCAAATCTGTTGCAAAAACATCAAGATCTCTCGACGTTTCATTTTTAACGCCAAAACATAACTGCTTAACATGGCTAGACGCCTGAAGCATGATATCAGCAAATGCATCATCGGCATTAATCACCGCGGTGCCACCAGTGCCAATATGGTTAAAGATCTCAGATTTGGCCTTAGCCACGCCCTCTAAAGAACCAAAGCCCTCAAGGTGAGCCGACGCCACGTTATTGACCATGGCAACACTTGGCTTAACTAAGCTAGAGGTATAATCAATCTCACCAGCATGGTTTGCTCCGAGTTCAAATACGCCAAATTCATCACCCGCTTGTAACCTTAATAGGGTCAAGGGCACACCAATTTCGTTATTGAAATTGCCTGCGGTATAAAGCACTTGATGTTTCTGCGTCAAAATTGTCGCAATCATCTCTTTTACGCTGGTTTTACCGTTTGAACCGGTTAATGCCACACAAACTGGGGCAAGCTTTTCACGCACATATGCACCAATCTCACCCATCGCCTTTTGACTATTACTGACGATAAGCTGGCTGGCATTTATCGGCAACTCACGCTCAACCAGCAACGCATTAGCACCCGCGTCGACTGCAGCTTGTGCAAAAACGTGGCCATCAAAATTCTCGCCTTTCAGTGCCACAAACAGGGTTTGGCTGTTTACTGCACGACTGTCGCTTGAAACGCTATCTATCAGCACGTCGCTGCCAACAAGTTGACCATTTAAGCGGCTCGCTAGCTCGGCCAAAGAAACGCTAATCATGCTTCACCTTCTGCAATGGCTCTTGTAAATGCTCTTTCATCGTAATTCAATCTTGCACCATTAATCTCTTGATAGGTTTCATGACCTTTACCTGCTAGCAATACCATATCGCCCGCAACTGCCTGAGCCACAACTTCTTTAATAGCCGCTTGACGATCAACTTGTGTTAACGCGTCTTCAGGCCGCTGTAGCCCCGCTAAAATATCGGCAATAATTGCATTCGGATCTTCACTGCGCGAGTTATCGTTAGTCACCATCACCTTATCGGCAAACTGCTCTGCACTGGCGGCCATCATAGGGCGCTTGCCCTTATCTCTGTCGCCACCACAACCGAACACACACCAAAGCAGGCTTTTACAATGCACTCTGAGCGCTTTTAGCGCCTGCTCAATAGCATCTGGAGTGTGGGCATAATCAACCACCAATGTGACGCCATTTTTAGTGGTAAAACGCTCCATACGACCTGCTACCGGCTCCAGCTTTTCTGCTAGTGCCACCAGCGCATGCATATCTTCACCGAGTAGGTAAAGCGCGCCTAGGGCTGCTAATAGGTTTGAGAGGTTAAAGTCGCCGAGTAACGGAGAGTTAAGCTTGGCCTCACCCGTTGGCCAAACCAAGGTGCATGACACGCCACCATCATGAAAATGACAATCTTTGCTATAAATGGCAGCCTTGGCATCCGCTTTGATACTAAAGCCGATAAGCTTGTCTGACGCTAGCTCTGCAAGCCAGTCTCGACCTAAGGCATCATCACAATTAATTAAGCCCGCGCGTAGGCTGGTAAATTGGAACAAGCGCTTTTTGGCTGCACCATAGGCATCCATGGTGTGATGATAATCTAAGTGATCACGACTTAAGTTGGTAAATACCGCCACATCAAATGGAACCGCCTCGACCCGCCCTTGCACTAGACCATGGCTAGAGACTTCCATTGCGCAGGTATCGGCGCCGCGTTGTTCAAAATCTTGCAACTGTTTAATAAGCGTGATGGGATCGGCGGTGGTGTTGCCACTATCAACAAGTTCGCCCCACAAACCATTACCTAAGGTCCCCATCACCGCAGTTGTTTTACCCTGCAATAATTGCAACTGTGCCACTAGCTGAGTCACAGAGGTTTTGCCATTAGTCCCTGTCACGCCAATAATTTGGGGGCGCGATTGAGACAGTGGATAAGTTTGCGCAGCCAAGGCTGAAATTTGTCTATTCAGCTGGAAAAATAGGATCTGGAGCCCAGCCTCATTGATAACCTTACCGTGCTCATCGGGTGAGTCGGTATGCACTAAGGCTGCGACTGCACCGCGCTCAAAGGCTGCAGTAATATATTTGCGACCATCGACTTGATAGCCTGGAATAGCAACGAACAGGTAGCCAGCTTGTACAGCACGGCTATCTAGTGTGAGCTCCAAGAAGTCTTCGGCTCCCGAATAATGGAACCATGGCGCTAATAGATCGCGTATTAGCATTATTCAACACTCCTAGAATTAGCAGCTAAACGGACCTTTTCACGATTTGAAATAGGCTCAACGTTTAGCATTTGTAAAGCACCTGACATGACCGCGGCAAAAACGGGCGCCGCAACATCGCCGCCATAATAGCGATCGCCTTTTGGCTCATTCACTACAACGGCAATGGCGAGTTTAGGATTGTGCACAGGAGCAACGCCGGCAAATAACGCTACGTAGTCTTCGCCATAACCACCGGCTACCGCCTTACGTGCAGTACCGGTTTTCCCCGCTACTGGATAACCTTCAATATGGGCCTTACGCGCGGTGCCACCTTTTTCTGTCACTCCAACCAACATCTCCATGACACCTTGTGCCACTTCAGGAGAAAGCACTTGGGTACCTTCAGGCTTTTGTTTTAGTTTTAAAATCGAAACTGGGTACAGTACGCCCTTGTTGCCCAAAATTGAGTACATTCTTGCAAGCTGTAGTGGTGTGGCCATTAAGCCGTAACCAAAAGACAAGGTCGCACGTTCAAACTCAGACCAACGACGACGGTCGTGAATAAGCCCGGCACTTTCACCTTCTAAATTTATTCCAGAATAATTACCCAGCCCCATGGTTTGGTAGGCGCCTAATAGTTCCTGCACTGGCATAGATAACGCAATCTTTGTCATACCCACGTTACTGGAATGCACCAAAATGCCACTCAGGGAAAGATCGCCATAGTTTCGACCGTCACGGACAATCTTACCGCCGATGCGCATACGACCAGGATTGGTCTTAATAATCTGATCAGCCTTAATGGTGCCAGCTTCGAGTGCCGCTGCGACCACAAATGGCTTGATAGTAGAACCAGGCTCATAGGAGTCAGTTAGGGCGCGGTTACGCATACGATAACTTTGCAGGTTTTCGCGAGAATTAGGGTTGTACGATGGCGTGTTAGCCATTGCCAATACTTCACCGGTATGCACATCTAACACCACGATAGAACCGGATGTTGCTTGGTTAATCTCAGTGGCTTTTTTAAGCTCGCGATAGGCAAGCTGTTGAATGCGTTGGTCAATACTTAGCACTAAGTCATTAGGGCTCTCGCCCTCCTGCACCATATCAAGACGCTCGACGACATGACCGTCACGTGACTTTCGTACTTTTTGCTTGCTCGGCGTGCCAGTTAGCCAGTCGTTATAGCTATTTTCAAGCCCTTCAATGCCTTTATCATCGATATTGGTGATACCTACTAACTGCGCCGAGATCTCACCGGTTGGGTAATAACGACGTGATTCAGGCTTAAGGTAAACACCCGGTAGCTTTAACTGTTTGATATAGTCGGCAACCGCTGGAGTCACTTGGCGTTTAAGGTAGGTAAAGCGTTTACGAGGATTAGACTGAACACGTTTAAGAATATCTTCTTTTGGCTCATGCAAAACATCCGCTAATGCTTGCCAGCGGCGCATATCAGCAAAACCATTCTTGTCATGAACCACTTTAGGATCGGCATATACCGCTTTGACCGGCACACTCACCGCGAGCATCTCACCATTACGGTCGGTGATGAGGCCACGCTGCACTTCACGACTCGTGGTGCGCAGTGTACGCATGTCACTTTGGTGACGTAGCATTTCAGGCTCGATGATTTGAATATAAGCAGCTCGGCCAACCAAACTGGTAAACAGCAGGCAAACAAAAGCCACCACGACGTATAAACGCCATTGGATTAACTGTGGTTTTTGTTTACGCTTTGCCTGTTTGCTCATGGCACTCTTACGACAACCTCATCTTTTGGTAGCGGACGATTCATATTAAGCTCTTTAGTCGCTATGCGGGTTATACGGCTATGCTCAGACCGTGACTGCTCTTCTAAAAGCAAGTTACGCCATTCAATATCTAGCCTGTCTCTTTCTTGTAATAACTGATCCCACTGGCTGGTGTACTTTCGTCCTTCATGACTGGTGTACACCACCGCAATCGCATTTAGCATCACCAGCAATGCTAAGATCATGACCCATTTGTGATGCCAAAGATCTAGCAACACGATTCGAGTTAAATTCAATTGCGATTTACTCACGCTAACCTCTAGCTCACTTACACTTCGTAAGGTAAGCGTTGGGCAATACGCAGCACCGAGCTACGTGCTCTTGCGTTACGCTCAATCTCTTCTGCTGAAGGCTTAATCGCTTTACCAACGCCCTTGAGCTTACGTGACTTATTAATCTCTTCTTCAGTAATAGGCAGGCCATGAGGTACGCTTTCGCCTTGGCTATTACGACGAATGAAGCGTTTTACCATACGGTCTTCAAGCGAATGGAAGCTGATCACTGACAAGCGACCTTCTGGCGCTAACACGGTTAATGCGCCTTCTAGAGCCTGGTCAATTTGCTCTAGTTCACTGTTGATATAAATACGGATAGCTTGGAATACGCGAGTAGCTGGATGCTTATTACGCTCTTTGTTCTTAGTGATTCGAGCGATTAAGTCCGCAAGCTCTTTGGTGCGCAAAAAAGGGGCTTTCTCACGATCGGCTGCGATACAGCGAGCAATATGGCGCGCATTTTTCTCTTCGCCATAGGTTTTAAACACCCACGCCATATCTTCGATTTCGGCGCGAGCAATCCACTGGGCTGCAGTTTGTCCCTGAGAGTTGTCCATACGCATATCTAATGGGCCGTCTCTTAAGAAACTAAAACCACGTTCCGCATCATCGAGCTGAGGCGATGAAACGCCAAAGTCCAACAACACGCCATCAATTTTGCCTTTCAGGCCTAACTCTTCTACATAGTCTGCCAACTGGCCAAAACCACCATGCACAATTTGAAAACGGCTATCATCTTTAAACTGCTGCGCCGCTGCGATCGCCTGCGGATCACGATCGATAGCAATCAATCTTCCATTCGGTCCAAGTTCTTCAAGAACTTTTCTAGAATGACCACCACGACCAAATGTGCCATCGATATAGATGCCATCAGGTTTTATGTTTAAGCCAGCAACTGTTTCCGTTAACAGGACTGATAGGTGTTCAAATTCTTGTGTCATGGGTTTCTTCTACTTTTAAGTATCACTCGCTAAAGTGAAAAATCTGCCAAACGTTCGTTAGCAGCCAAATCTTCATTAAGAATCGCTAATCGACTCTGCTCAATCTGTTGTTGCCATGCCGCTTCGTCCCACAGCTCAAACTTGTTGAGCTGACCGACTAACATCGCCCGCTTATCTAAGTTGGCATATTGACGTAAAGGCGTTGGTAACAGCATGCGACCGTTACCATCTAATTCACATTCGTGGGCGTATCCGAGCAACATGCGTTTAATTGCTCTTTCGGTAGGCTGTGTGTCGGAAAGTAACGCGAGTTTAGCTGCAACTTTGTCCCACTCTTGAATGGGATACAGCAATAAACAAGAGGATTGAATATCTACAGTGATCACAAGTTGACTATTATGGCAGGCGTGCAGCGGCTCACGGTATCGCTTTGGTATTGCGATCCGTCCTTTTGTATCAAGGTTTATAGCGCTGGCCCCAGAAAACACCTTATTGTCATCCCTGTTATTCTATAAATTACCCACAAATATCCACATTTCCCCACAACAGCTAAGTTTAGGGATAGAACGCAAGACTTGTCAAGGAAAGCCGCTTATTTAAGATCCAGCAACCAAGCGGGTTAGCAGCGCATTTTGATTAAAATAAAATGAATAAGCCTACTAGGGATTTAAGTGGGGATGCTATGTGACTTCTGGGCTAAAAAGTAGGAAAAACAGACAGAAGACAGGGGGGCATTGACCGCATTTAAAGCCCATTGTGGATATTTCCCCCATAAAATTGGCGTTAACGCAGATGACCTTATTCAAAATTGCCAGATAAAAGCACAGTAGCATCGAGATGACTTAGCTTTAAATTAATCATAATTAACCAAATTGGTTGCAAATTACGCCTCCAATACAGGATAAATTTGCTCACCTCAAAATAAAGACTAAATTTTAACCAGCTCATGCCGATAAATAGATAATCACATTTAATGCTGGGGTGCCAAATGATTAGTCTAGATAGTGTATATGCCATGCTTGCTAAGCCGGTCTTATCGAAGCTAAAGACTAAGGAAAAAGTAAAGCGTATCGATAATAGTGCTGCAATCAGTGCCGATAGCCATGAGCCGCCACAGTCTCAACTACCGCCTCACCTAGAAAGGCGCTCTTCAAGCGATGATAGGCGCAAAGATCAACAAATTGCTTACCAACTCGACCCCAGCCTAGAGAGAAGAAAAGGCGCAAGCAAAGACCGCCGAGCTAAAGAAGCACAAGATAATCCAGAAGAACTGACTCTGCCGCAAATAGCTCAATCAGCTGAGGCGACTCATTCTAACCAGCCAACTCATTTTAACGAGCCTGCTAGCTCAACAGAGTCTGAACCCGCAACAAAACAGAGTGAGTCGCTCCACACTAAGATCGACATCAATGTATAGCTTTGTGGTTAGTGGTTATCGCTTAGCGGATCCGAGCCACAGCATCTTGCCAGCCTTGATATAAGCTATCGCGTTTTTGTGCCGTGATCTGTGGCGTAAAGCTACGCTCCACTCCCGCTTTCAGCTTTAGCTCATCAGTTGACTCCCAAAACCCAACCGCCAATCCCGCTAGAAATGCGGCCCCCATGGCCGTGGTTTCAGTTAAATCAGGCCGCTGAACTTCAACATTGGTAATATCTGACTGAAACTGCATTAAGAAATCGTTCGCTACCGCACCGCCATCGACTTTAATCTGCTTAAGCTCAACATGACTATCTTTAGCCATGGCATCAAGCAAATCACGACTTTGATAAGCTATCGCTTCAAGTGCGGCCCTAATGATATGGTTACGATTAGCGCCCCGAGTTAACCCCACTAAGGCGCCCCTCGCGTCTGGATCCCAGTATGGCGCGCCCAAACCGACAAACGCAGGAATTAAATATACCCCATGGGTATCTTCAACTTTAGAGGCAAAGTATTCGGTATCTTGTGCATCACGAATAAGCCCCAGCTCATCTCTAAGCCATTGCACTGTGGCGCCGCCCATGAAAACCGAGCCCTCTAGCGCGTAATTCACCTCACCATTAGCACCAATGGCTATAGTGGTTAATAGCCCATGCTGTGACTGAACGGCCTCAAGACCGGTATTCATTAATAAGAAACACCCGGTGCCATAAGTATTTTTTGCCATCCCCTCTTCAATACAAAGCTGACCAAACAATGCCGCCTGCTGATCGCCAGCCATACCTGCTATAGCAATATGGCTACCTTCACCCACGATACGAGTATGACCGTAAACAGCCGAAGAAGGTTTGACCTCTGGTAAAATTGAACGCGGAATATTGAGCGCCTTAAGCAGAGTCTCATCCCACTCTTGGGTGTGAATATTAAATAACAGGGTGCGCGATGCATTCGTTGGATCGGTGACATGGGCTTGTCCCTCGGTGAGCTTCCACACCAGCCAGGTATCAATCGTGCCGAATAGCAACTCACCTTTTTCCGCGCGCTCCCTCACTCCTGCTACATTATCCAGAATCCACTTAATTTTTGTGCCAGAGAAATAAGGATCAAGCAGTAAACCTGTTGCTTGCTTAACATAATCTTCCAGCCCCTGTGCTTTTAAGTCATCACAGATAGCTTTACTACGACGGCATTGCCATACAATTGCATTGTAAACCGGCTTGCCTGTCGCTTTATCCCATATCACAGTGGTTTCGCGCTGGTTGGTAATGCCGATAGCGGCAACATCTTCACTATGAATGTCAGCTCGCGCTAATGCCTCAATGAGTGTCGAACTTTGCGAAGCCCAGATCTCCATCGCGTCATGTTCAACCCAACCCGGTTTTGGGTACATCTGACTAAACTCACGCTGGCAGCTAGCGACCATATTGGTATTGTGATCAAACACGATGGCTCGAGAACTAGTAGTACCTTGATCCAGTGCAATGATGTATTTCTTTGACACGTATGCTTTCCTTATTGACGCGTTTCTTTTAATAGGCCGATCTCTGGCTGAACAATGCCTGGCTCGCTGCTCTCTACCCATGTGGTTTGATCACAAGCATGGGCAGGGTAATACCAAACCGCACTAATTTTATCGCCCGATAACTGATAAACACCAAGGCTACACTGACTACTTTGCTCACCTTCATGGCTCCAAGTCACCTCTTCAACGGTACTGACATAATTTGCCGACACGACTATCTGCCTCAATGTGGCATGGGCGTCAGTTAGACTGGAAAAATAGTCCGTCATAGCCGCCCCCAGCTCATGCTGAGTCGCTGTTTCAACATCCATTTTAGTGCCCGATAAATTAAACCAATGCACATTAGGCGTAGTATGTTGCAGTAACTGCTCGACACTATGATTATTAAAGCCTTGAATAAACTGTTTTACGACTGTCACAGAATCGGGCTGTTGAGCTTCAATCGCTAAAGTATTACTAGCGCTAGCCAGTGGCGATACGCTCATCAATGCTGAACCGATAGCCAGTAACCAAATCTTGGGTTTCATGGTGAACCTCTTATTTATTTTTATGCTTTTGGGCAGTGGGTTGAATAACGCACTACAAGGAGACCTTGTAGTTATCATCATCTAAATGTGCTTCATTCTTTTTTACCACGAAACTGACCGCTCATCCAACTCAGCAGTAGTTATACCCATCAGTATAAGAAAGTGCTCGACTCAGTATGTTGTTGGCAAACGAATTAAAGGCCAATAAATGATGCTATTGTTGACCGCGCTCTACATGCAAGTGCTCCCCGGCAAAGTCATTTAACTAGAAGTCATTTAACTAGAAGTCATTTAACGTAAAAGTCGGCAGCGAAATGTTCTAACAAAAAGCCTCGCATAGGCGAGGCTTTAAATTAAAACTGTCAGGGCTAAACACCTTAATTGTGGCTAAGGTAAGTCCCGTACTAGAGGCTACATTAGAAGCGGTAAGTCGCCTGAACACCAACTAGAATGATGTTGCCGCTAACCTGACCTTCGAAAGTACCGCCAAACATAGCAGAGTCAGCTTCATGTTCATGAATTGGAGACTCATCAGCAAAGATGTAAGTTGCACCAAAATCGAAATCTAGGTTGTCGCTATACTGGTAACCATAACCCACGCTCAACCATAAACGGTCAACTTCAGGAATTGTGGTTGTACGATTAGCATCAGACACTGCAGCTTGGTCGTAAGCAACACCTGTTCTTAGCGTTGATTTTTGTGACAACTGGTAAGTTGCACCAACGGCAAAACGGTAGTTGTCTTCCCAGTTCTCTTGCTTAACTAGAATAGGATTGGCAGAGATCTCTGGGATCATTGCTTCTAGCTTTTCAAACGAACTCCAATCAGTCCAGTTAACACTTGCGTGGATAGCAAGTTTCTCAGTCAACTGATGGAAGCTAGCAATTTCTGCTGTAGCTGGAAGTGCAAGCTCCATTGATCCATCATAATGACTAGAAGGTGCTTTACCTTGCATTAGCATGGCAACGTCAAAACCTAGACCTTTAGCGTCGCCTTCAAGGTTTTGCTCTACTTCAGAGCGGTAGTTAAAACCGATACGGTTATCGGCGTTAATCTGCCATGCACCACCTAACTGCCAACCCCAAGAGATGTCATCGCCTTCCATATACTTAAGCGTCGAGCCTGCAGGCACGATTGTTCCTGTTGGAGCCTGAGCGCCGAAACTTCCTTCACCAAGAACCAAACGCACACCCGCACCAACACTGAATTGCTCGTTTATGCGATATGCAACGTTCGGGTTGATTTCGATTGCCATAATCGAAGCTTCATTACCAAACTGAGTCGCAAGGAAGTCATCATCTAGTTCAGTCGCCATACCGAAGTTACTGCCAACGGCTAAACCAAGGAACCATTGGTCATTTAACTGATGAGATACGTAGAAGTTAGGAACTACGGCATCGCCAGCGATATCTTTTGCTGATGATGGTGTTGTAACACCATTTGATGTGACGTAACCATCGACATCAATATCTGGCATAACCAATATCGCACCCGTGCTAAGTTGAGTGCCTTCTAAATAGGTAAGCATCGCAGGGTTACGAAATTGCGCAGCAGCGTTATCGGCCATGGCTGCTTCACCAGCATACGCACGACCCAACCCAGTTGCAGAGTATTCAGCTAATTGAAAACCAGCAGCTTGAACCTGTGTAACCGTCCCCAAAAGTGCTGTACTCACAGCAAGAGTTATTAAACGCTTATTCATTTGTTATCTCTAATTATGTTAACAAGAAGTAGAGTATTAACTCCACTTTTTAATGTCGGCGATTTTACAACTGCAGAATATCTTTTCAAGTACTTTATAAAAAACAGCACAAAACACTGGCAAAAATAACGACAGGCAGAATAAATATAGAAGAGATCACACTTTAAAACATAAGAACTGTGCCAGCATCAGGGGTTACCGTCGCTGAATGATATTAATGATTGGTTACACACCGAGGAAATAAACTTATTAATCATAAGGATAGAACCAAGATATGGCGCGTACGAATGTACTCTACAAATTAAGCCAAATAGTAGTGATAATAACTGGCACATTTATAAGATCAGATTCATTCAGACGGGGATGCACAAGCAAATAAAACAAAAACAGCAACTTAACTTATATAGCAAAGGCTAAATTAAACAAAGCCATTTAGAAAAAAATCTAAATGGCTTCAGCAAAACTCAATAATGGTACAGCTGTACGCTAATTTTTAGACGCTATTTTAATGTGTTTAGACTCTCCAAGATGGAATGTTAGCTTCATAATTAGCAATCGTATCGGCATGTGACAGGGTTAGCCCAATCGCATCTAATCCATTTAATAAATTGTGTCTTGCCGACTGAGCAATATCAAAATGGAATACCGCGCCTGAAGGACTGGTCACGGTTAAAGCCTGAAGATCAATACCGATCTCCGCCCCTTCTTCAGCTTCAACCTCAGCCATTAGCTGTTTAACTTCTGCGTCAGCGAGCTTTACCGGCAACAAACCATTATTAATAGAGTTACCATAAAAGATATCGGCAAAGCTTGGCGCAATAATCACTTTAAAACCAAAATCAGCCAATGCCCATGGTGCATGCTCTCGGCTTGAACCACAGCCAAAGTTTTCCTGCGACACCAAAACTGACGCCCCCTTATAGCGAGGCTTATTCAAAGTAAAATCTGGATTTGGCTTATCGCCTGCATCATCTAGATAACGCCAATCATGAAATAAATGAACACCAAAGCCGTCTCGGGTCACCTTAGACAAAAATTGCTTAGGGATGATCTGGTCGGTATCGACGTTTGCACTATCTAAGATAACCGCAAGCCCCGTATGTGAGATAAATGGTTGCATGCTGCTCTCCTAGTATGGTTTACGAATATCAACAAAATGACCCGCAACCGCTGCGGCGGCTGCCATAGCTGGACTCACTAAGTGAGTACGACTACCTCGTCCTTGTCGACCTTCAAAATTACGATTACTGGTCGAAGCGCAGCGATCGCCTGCTTCTAACTTGTCATCGTTCATTGCTAAACACATAGAGCAGCCTGGTAAGCGCCACTCAAAGCCTGCATCTAAGAAGATCTTATCTAAGCCTTCTGCTTCTGCTTGCTCTTTCACTAGACCCGAACCCGGCACGACGATGGCTTTAACACCGTCAGCCACCTTGCGACCTTTAGCATGCACCGCTGCTGCGCGTAGATCTTCAATGCGAGAGTTGGTACACGAACCGATAAATACCTTATTAATGCTGACATCGGTCATTAAGGTGCCCGCGGATAAATCTACGTACTCTAGCGCTTTCTCAATGCTGGTTTTGACCGTAGGGTTGCTTTCTTGAGCGGGATTAGGAACCAGTTGATCGATCGCCACGACTTGTCCAGGGTTAGTGCCCCAGGTTAATTGTGGTGCAATATCTTTAGCTTCAATCACTACGGTCGCGTCAAATACGGCATCGGCATCAGTTTTTAGCTGACTCCATGCTTTAACTGCTTGCTTCCAGCAAGTGCCCTTAGGTGCAAACTCACGACCCTCTAAGTACTCAGCTGTTGTGGCATCGGGTGCTATCATGCCTGCTTTGGCGCCCATTTCGATGGCCATATTACAAACTGTCATGCGGCCTTCCATCGTTAAGGCTTCAATCGCTTCACCGCAGAATTCGACCACATAGCCTGTACCGCCATCCATACCAATTTTGCCAATAATGGCCAGCACGATATCTTTAGCCGTAATGCCATCAGCAACATGACCGCGCACTTCAATCTTCATCGTCTTAGCTTTAAGCTGGCGCAAAGTTTGCGTTGCCATCACATGCTCGACTTCAGAGGTTCCAATGCCAAAGGCCAGCGCACCAAAAGCGCCATGGGTTGCAGTATGTGAGTCGCCACATACAATTACGGTACCCGGCAAGGTGATACCTAGCTCTGGGCCCATCACATGTACAATACCCTGGTTTTTATGGTGAATATCATAAAGACGTACACCGAACTCTTTACAGTTACGCTCTAGGGTTTCAACCTGCGTGCGCGCCATTGGGCTTAACGCATCTAAACTGGCACTCGTGGTGGAGGTATTGTGATCCATCGTCGCGAAGGTTTTTTCTGGTGCACGTAATTTACGCCCAGCCACTTTTAGCCCACTAAAGGCTTGAGGAGACGTCACTTCATGCACTAAATGCCGATCTACATAGATAATTGGCGCCTCACCTTCGGCTGTAAACACAATATGGTTATCCCATACCTTTTCATATAATGTCTTAGCCATGACTACACTCCTTCTCGCACAAGCTTGGCAATATAATCACCCATCTCGCTGGTTGATTTAGCGTTGTGGCGATCTTCAGTAGCAAGTAGCTCACCAGTTAGGTAACCGTCACTCAATGCCTGACCGACTGCATTTTCAATCGTTGTTGCCGCCTCTTCTTGCTTTAGGCTATGACGCAGTAATAATGCAGCCGAAAGAATTTGCGCTACTGGGTTAGCAATGCCTTGACCAGCAATGTCAGGTGCACTACCACCAGCAGGTTCATACAAACCAAAGCCTGAGCTATTCATGCTAATAGAGGAAAGTAAGCCCATCGAGCCTGTTAACATGGCAATTTCATCAGAGATGATGTCGCCAAAAAGGTTAGAGCACAGCATGACATCAAATTCATCGGGACGACGGAGTAGTTGCATGGTCGCGTTATCGATATAGATATGTTCTAGCTCAACATCTGGAAAGTCTTTAGCAACCTCTTCAACCACTTCTCGCCATAACACTGAACAAGCAAGTACATTGGCTTTATCGACAGAGGTGACTTTCTTACGACGCCCTTGCGCGGTTTCAAAGGCGATTTTTGCAATGCGTCGGATCTCTTTGCGGCTATAGCGCATAGTATCAAACGCTTCTTCGTTTTCGCCTTCACCTTGGCGCCCCTTAGGCTTACCAAAATAGATCCCACTGGTTAGCTCTCGCACACAAAGCACGTCAAAACCACGAGAAGAGATATCGCTGCGTAGCGGTGACATATGCTCAAGGCCCGCGTGCAACTTTGCCGGACGCATATTGCAAAAAAGCTCGAAGTGGCCACGTAGTGGTAATAATGCGCCGCGTTCTGGCTGATCATTAGGAGCAAGGTGCTCCCACTTTGGGCCGCCCACTGAGCCAAACAAAATTGCGTCCGCCGCTTCACAACCTTTTAGTGTGGCTTCAGGTAGCGGGCAACCGTGATTATCGATCGCCGCGCCGCCAACATCATATTCAGTATATTCAATCGATAGTGCAAAACGCTCTTCTGTCGCCTTTAGCACTTTGCGCGCTTCAGCCATCACCTCTGGTCCAATGCCATCTCCGGCCAGTACTGCAATCTGATAACTCATACTTCGGCTCACTCCTGTGGTTTATTCTTCAATTTGTTCGTTAAACTTATTCTTACGCTCAAACACCTTAGTGTCGATTCGATGGCTTACACGCCACCGAGCTCTCTCTTGTTCTGTTGAATACGCTGTTTGCAATCAGCCACTTTATCGGCGCGCCATGTCAGGTTCATCACATGAATCAAGGCCTTGGCAGAAGCTTCAACAACGTCGGTTGCCAGACCCACACCATGGAAATTTTGCTCACGGTATTTAGCGGTAATATCCACCTGGCCTAATGCATTTTGCCCTTCGCCTTTTGCACTTAGCTGGTAACTAGTGATATTGGTTTCACAGCCACTGGCACGGGCAACCGCTTTATAAGCAGCATCAACCGGACCGTTACCTGTCGCCGCCTCGGTAATTATTTCACCATTAACAGCCACTTTTACCGTCGCAGTGGCACTGCCTTCGGTTGAGTCTGAATGCACCACTAATTGCTGCAGCTTAAAATGATCATCGGCTTCAGCTTGCGCCTCCATAAAGGCTAACGCTTCTAAGTCATAATCAAACACCTGCCCCTTTTTATCTGCTAACGCCAGGAAGTCTTCATACAATACGTCCATATCGTAATCTTGCTCACCATAACCAAGCTCGCTCATGCGGTGCTTAATAACGTGGCGGCCAGAGCGTGAGGTCATATTTAAGTTATTACGATTAAGACCAATACTCTCAGGTGTCATGATCTCATACGTGTTTTGCGCTTTTAGCATGCCATCTTGGTGAATGCCTGATGAGTGAGTGAATGCATTCGCGCCAACAATGGCCTTATTCGCCTGCACCGGCATATTACAAAGTTGGCTCACTAAGCTAGATGTACGGTGGATCTCTTTGGCATTAATGCCCGTTTCCAAGCCTAACTCGCCCTTACGAGTTGATAGGATCATGGCGATCTCTTCTAATGAACAGTTACCCGCGCGTTCACCAATACCATTTACGGTACATTCAATTTGTCGTGCACCGTGCTGCACGGCAGTAATAGAATTGGCTACCGACAACCCTAAGTCGTCATGGCAATGCACTGAGATCACCGCCTGATCAATATTGGGGACGCGGTTAAACAGCGTTTGAATAATGCCGCCAAATTCGCTTGGCACCGTGTAACCAACCGTGTCAGGAATATTAATCGTGCGTGCGCCAGCCTTAATCGCCTCTTCCACCATACGGCACAAGTTATCGATAGGTGTGCGCCCGGCATCTTCACAGGAGAACTCAACATCATCGGTAAATCGACGCGCGTATTTAACCGCCCCAACTGCCATCTCTAACACCTGGTCAAACGAGCGCTTTAACTTACTTTCGACGTGAATGGTCGATGTCGATATAAAGGTGTGGATGCGAAACTGATCCGCTACTGACAAAGCCTGGGCCGCCGCATCGATATCTTTTTCTAATGCTCTGGACAAAGCACATACGCGACTATTCTTAATCGTTCTTGCAATTGTTTGCACCGACTCAAAATCACCCGGTGAAGAAACGGGAAACCCCACCTCCATCACGTCAACGCCTAAACGCTCTAACGCTAATGCAATTTGAAGCTTTTCTTTAACCGTTAAACTTGCTGCTAATGCTTGTTCACCATCACGTAAGGTGGTGTCAAATATAATCACTCGGTTAGACATCTATCTTCTCCATTGAACATCATTGTTCAGTTATGCGTTCACGTTGCTATTTGGCGTTTAATAGCGATTGCTTTAAATACAAAAAACCCCGCGTCTTGGCGGGGTTTATTAATGCAGGCTTATTTTTAAGCGTATAGCACTAAGTCCTCCGCGCAGATCCTGCGAGAATGAGAAAAAGGAGTCCTAGTAATACACGGGTATATATCATCACGTTAATTAACCTACTTTCTATTTGTTACGATTTTATATTCACCATAACTAGATAAATATTCCCAACACCATAGCGGGTTCGGTTAATTTTTAACGTGCATACGCATCAGTGTCAACCATAAATTAGCTTACTTCAGTTATTTTCAGGCTAATTATCGCTCTTAAAAGCGAAATAAAAGACAGTAATCGGCGTAATAACATGCAAGAACACGTTTTTATCGCAAAAAAGCAGACATATAATTAACCTGTCGCAATATTCTCGCGTCACAAGCTTTTTTATGCATATTTCATTTAGATTCGCTATAATGCGGCCTTATTCGATGGAAAGTGGGTAAGGGTTACCCTTGGAGCGTTTTAAAATGGATTTTCGTATTATGATCCTCAGCTTTACGCTGTGGCTTTCACCTGCGTATTCATTAACCCTAGAGCAGCTAGATCAGCTTAATACCACTGTCTATCAGTATCCCAGCAAAGCATTAAATACCATCCACGACATCGAACAACAACTCCACGCCTATTTAGACCCCCAAGTTTTACAGCTGCGAATGAGCGCATTTAAGTGTGAAACCTATCTGCAGTTAGGGGAAAATGCAGCCGCAATTAACTTAGCGCGATTTAACGAAGCCAAAGCAAAACGCCTGAAGCTAGATGAAGCAAGACCTTACTTTCTCAACTGTATGGCCCAAGCATACGTTCACTATGGTAATTACCAACAAGCCCTGCCGTTAATTCATTCATCTATCACCATGTCTCGTCGCCTAAAACAACCCCAGGCCTTGATTAATGGCTTATGGCTCAGAAGTCAGCTTGACGCTAAGGTTCAGCATAACGACACCGCTATTGAAGACTTACGTCTAGCGTTAGACCTTTATCCACAAGTTAAACAGCAAGATCAGCAATGGCTACTCACGCCCATCGCCTACTTAAATGCATCCATGGCTAAGTTACTGATAGAAGAAAATGAACCCAAAGAAGCAAAGGCCTTTTTAGACAAGGCGCTCAAAGATGTTAATTCAGCAGGAAAAATAGCGCTTAACCTGGCAATTGATGCCGCTAACCTAGCCCAATCTAATCATCAAGCTAAGTTAAGGGATCATTACGTTCAGGTAGCACGCAGCAAGCTCGCAGAACTTGGTAGCCCTTTTGAACTAGCCAAGGCCTATATGCAAATTGCCTTTATTGATTTTAGTAGCAGTAAATATAGTAGTGCCGAACAACTGCTTCAATTAAGCATTAACACGTTTAAGAAAGAGTCTAACGCGAGCGCAACCATTAGCGCTTTACACCTATTAGCTCAGGTTAATTTGGCTCAAGGTCAAGAGGAGTTAGGCTTGGAGCAGATGAATGAAGCGATAGCGATTGCTCAACAAAAAAATCTATATACTGATCTAAAATTTTGTTATGCCGTGTTAGCTAAATACTTTGCCGAGAAGAAAGATTTTGCTTTAGCCTACGATTACCAGCTTAAGCAGTTCCAAGCTACCGAGAATGAAACTCTATTTATCCAAAATGTTTGGTTATCTCATTTAAAATCAGACTTAAGCCGCCAACAACAGGCCTCCGAACATCAGCAAAGTATCAACGCAGCAGTCGTACCCAGCCAATTAATTTCAGGTCAATTCTTACCAATTGTATTTATTCTTTTCAGCTTAATCATCTTTATCGCCTGGTATCACAAACAAACACCAAAAACATCGCCAACCTCTAAAGAGCCGACGCCGATAAAGCCTAATGCGACCGGCAAGCAAAAAATGGAAGATTTACTGAGTGTCAGTAAACACGCACATTATCCGCTCTCATTGTTAGTGCTCGACCCTAGTGGCGTGTTAAACAGTGATATGCCGATTATGATTGAACAACTAAAGACGAAGTTAAGAGAGCAAGATCAGCTGTTTTTACAATCTGAGCAGCAGCTGTTAATCATGTTACCCCATACTTCAGAGGCTGCCGCGATTAACGTCATCGAGCAGCTCTCCGGCACCATGGCGGTATGGCAAAACAACAGCAAGGTCAACATTGGTCTTGCCAGCATGCAGCAGTTTGATAACTTACAATCTATGATAAAGCGCGCCAATGTTAGCCAACTTAGACGACTCATTCCTGTCACTAACAGCCGCTAGACTTCAACCCTTCAAACATTGCAATAAATAGTCCTAGATAAGCTCAAAGGCTGATTAGCCTTCGGCAAGGTAATCCGCTATTTCATCTAAGAACTCGCCACCAAACCGTTCAAGTTTACGCTCACCAACACCGTTTACCGCCAACATTTCTCCAGGACTGGTTGGTAATATCGCCGCCATCTCAGCCAGAGTTGCATCGTTAAACACCAAATAGGGCGGTACATCTAACTCTTCGGCTAGGGTACGGCGCAGTAGTTTCAACCTTGCAAATAACTTGCGGTCGTAATTCAGCGGCGCACGGGAGTTATTACTGCGGCGCTTAGTGGTTTGAATAACAATTCTAGGCTCAGCAAGTAATAGCTCCACTTCACCTTTAAGCACTGCGCGTGCAGATGGGTTAAGGGTAACAGAAGAGCCTCGGGTGATATCTTGATTCGCCAGCCCTAAATGGATCAGCTGCCTTATCACACTGAGCCAATGCTCGTGGCTTTTCTCTTTACCAATGCCCCACGTAGATAACTTGTCATGTCCACGTTCAATCACATTCGCCGACTTTGAACCACGCAGCACGTCAATAAGATGATTAATACCAAAGCGTTGCCCAATACGGTAGATACAAGACAACACTTTTTGAGCATCTTGAATGCCATTGTATTTTTTGGGCGGATCTAAGCAGATATCGCAGTTACCACAGGCCTTTTGCGCACTTTCATCGAAGTAATGCAGTAGCACCTGGCGACGACAAGTCTGCGCCTCGGCAAAGGCTGCCATGGTATTAAGCTTATGAAACTCGACTTGCTGCTGAGGACCAGGCTCTGATTGCTCGATTAAGTGCCGCACCCGGCCAATATCGGCAGGGTCAAACAGCATTAATGCTTCAGAGTCCAGCCCATCACGCCCTGCTCGTCCGGTTTCTTGATAATAAGCTTCTACACTCTTGGGAATATCGTAATGCACCACATAGCGCACGTTAGATTTGTTGATCCCCATGCCAAATGCCACAGTTGCAACCACTATGTCTAACTGATCTTTTAGAAACCTGTCTTGTACATCTGCTCGCTCTTCTTGCGTTTTACCCGCATGGTAAGCTTCGGCTTGATGCCCTTGCAGACGCAAGCGCTCAGCGACCTCATCAACCCGGCGACGGCTACTACAGTACACAATGCCACTGGTGCCGTTTTGTGCATCAACAAACTGACGCAACTGATTTGCTGCATTGAGTTTTTCAGCCACGGTATAGCGAATGTTAGGTCGATCAAAACTGGTTAACAGTGAATGTGGCGTTATGGTTAACCGCTCACAAATATCGGCTCGAGTCGCTTTATCGGCTGTCGCAGTCAGCGCCATGATGGGGACTTGCGGAAACTGCTGACGTAATCGGCCTAACGCGGCATATTCAGGTCTAAAGTCATGGCCCCACTGAGAGATACAGTGCGCTTCATCGATAGCAAATAGCGATACATTAAGCTCATGCAATCTGTCGATAAAACTTGCCTGCAGTAAACGCTCTGGCGATACGTACAATAACTTCAGCTCGCCATAACGCATCTTCTGCAAAACTTGCAGACTCTCTTCTCTTGGTTGAGAGGAGTTTAAGTAAGCTGCAGATACACCCGTTTGAATAAGGCTATCAACCTGATCTTTCATTAAGGAGATCAGGGGGGAGACAACAACTGTCAGACCAGGCATGATTAATGCTGGTAATTGATAACACAGGCTTTTACCACCGCCAGTAGGCATGATAACTAAGCAATCTTGTCCCGCGCAGATCTGTTCAATAACCTCTCGCTGCCCCTCTCTAAAAGTACGGTAACCAAATACCGACTGAAGGGTGGAAGATAATTGATCGACCGAATTATCGAGCGCAACCGGATCCATAGTAAACCTGTATTAAAAATAGGGTCGACTATTCTAATTGAGGCGAGCGACATTGTCTCTCTCGATTCTCGCTAATGAATAAAATTTGAGCTTGCATCACCCCATCCATTAGCGATAGATTAAATACTCTAAAGTGGCCAATAAGATTTCCAATCAGCAAACAAGGATGCAAGATGAGTCAGCTTATTCAACAAGAGACACTACGAAGAGTCGCTGAGATTTTTGACAAGCACGTGCCCTTTCATAACCTGCTTGGTATGGATATCAAGCGATATGATATGGACGGTGTAGAGATCCAGGTGACCATGAAACCTGAGCTGATTGGCAATATTCATCAGCAGATCCTTCATGGCGGGGTTACGGCTACAGTCCTTGATGTCGTCGGCGGCCTCACAGCGTTTTCAGGGTTAGTAGCAAGCCGTGACGACTGGAGCATTGAAGAGTTAGCACATCGTATTAAAACGTTAGGCACAATCGATCTTAGAATTGACTACCTTCGACCTGGCCGTGGTGAAATATTTACAGGGACAGGCACAGTGATCCGCGCAGGTAATCGTGTATCAGTTTCAAGAATGGAACTGCATAACGAAAAAGGCGACCATATTGCTTTTGGCACAGGCACTTATATGGTTGGCTAGACGTTAAACCAGACATTAAATAAAAACAAATCACTCGCTTAGCTTTAAGTGGCAGCTAAAGTTTCCTAGCTGTCAAATTCACACAACAGCAAGCCACTCCAATAAAGCCGCCCACCCGCTTGAGTCTATTGCTTAGCAAGACTACAATCTGCGGCTACTTTCCTATTTAGTACATTCCAATGCAAGAAACTGAATACCGTAAAGGCATACTGTACGCCATTTGCGCCTATACCCTTTGGGGGTTTGCCCCGATCTATTTTAAGTTACTCGGCGATGTTCCTGCATCTGAGATCTTGCTGCACAGAGTGATCTGGTCATTTTTCTTTGTGACAATATTAATTGCACTGTTCGGTGGTTTTGCCCGCCTGCGTCACTTACTTAAACAGCCAAAGCAACTCGCGGTACTTTGTGTCACATCAGTACTGATTGCCGGTAACTGGTTACTGTTTATTTGGGCGGTCAATAACGACCATATGCTCGATGCCAGCCTAGGTTACTTCATTAACCCGTTAGTGAACGTTAGCTTAGCGATGATATTTCTCGGTGAGCGCCTACGTAAACTCCAGTGGGCCGCTGTTGCTCTTGCGGCAACTGGCGTGATGATCCAGCTGATCTCATTTGGCTCAATTCCATTGGTATCACTTGGTTTAGCTTGCTCGTTTGCATTTTACGGTTTACTGCGTAAAAAAGTGAATGTCGACGCCAAGACAGGCTTATTGGTAGAAACCGCTATTTTGATGCCAATCGCGCTAATTTTCCTGTTTACCAATATGGGCGATTCATTAACTCATCTGCTCACTAACGATTGGCATTTGAATCTACTGCTAGTGGCAGCCGGTATCGTCACCACGATTCCTCTATTGTGCTTTGCCTCCGCGGCGGTGAGGATCCCCTTTTCAATGCTAGGATTTTTTCAATACATAGGTCCAAGTATCATGTTTGTGCTAGCAATCAGCTTATTCAATGAACCATTCGATGCCGAAAAAGGCATTACTTTCGCGTTCATTTGGGCAGCATTGATATTGTTTACTACTGATATGTTTTATAAAAGAAAAGCTAAGAAATAAGCCGTCTTGAATCTTAAACAAAAAAGCGAACCTGAGGTTCGCTTTTTTGTTTAGTGGGGCCATTGATTATCGATAAAGCAACATATCAGGCTCTTTTAAGCTCAAAATCAAAGGGTCACGTTCTAAGAGTGGACTCACAACTCCAAAGCCAGGATTTTCGATTTTCGTTGGTAGTTATACAGCTGCTTTTTCTTCTCAGGTAACTCATCAACCTCAACGATATTAAAGCCATGCTCTAAGAACCAATGAATACTGCGAGTCGTTAAGGCAAACAAGCGCGAATAGCCTCTCACTCTTGCCTGACCAATAATATTTTGTAGCAACAAGCTGCCTCTATCGGCATCACGGTAATCAGGGTGCACCACTAAACAAGCAAACTCCCCCGCATTATCCTCCTCGAATGGATAAAACGCAGCGCAACCGATCACTAAGCTATCGCGCTCAATCAGCATAAATTGCTCTATCTCCATTTCAAGCTGCTCACGTGAACGTCTGACCAAAACTCCTTTTTGCTCTAATGGACGAATGAGATCTAACACACCACCGATATCGCTAATCGACGCTCTACGCAAGCGTTCGGCACTTTCAGTCACAATCTGAGTACCAATGCCATCGCGAGAGAAAAGCTCTTGTAGCAAGGCTCCGTCATCGAGGTAGCTAACAAAGTGGCAGCGGCTCACGCCATTACGACACGCATCAATGCTTGCCTGCAAAAAAGCTTTTGTTCCCACGCACAGTGGCGTGACTTGTGACAGGTTATTTAAAATAGTTTGCGCATCTGTCGGCATCAATTCGGCGATGACCTGACCGGTCTCATCTAAGATACCTTTCTGCGAGCTAAAACCTATCATCTTATCCGCTTGAAGCTTGATGGCTATCTGGGTAGCAACCTCTTCAGCTGTAAGATTAAAACTCTCCCCCGTCACAGAGGCGGCGACAGGCCCAAGCAATACGATACCGCCATTATCAAGCTGACGTTTCAAGCCTTGACTGTCAATTCGGCGCACTTTACCGCTGAGGCAATAATCGACGCCATCTTCAACTCCTAGCGGTTGTGCAATCACAAAGTTGCCACTAACAACATTGATCTGCGCACCTTGCATAGGCGTGTTACTTAAACTCATCGACAAGCGCGCGGTAATGTCGAGATGTAAGCCACCAACAACCTGCTTAATCACCTTAAGAGCATCTTCTTCCGTAACTCTTACACCATTGTAATATTCGGCAGGCAGACTGTATTGCGCGAGGGCTTCATCAATTTGAGGCCTAGCACCATGCACCAAGACGATTTTGATCCCTAGGCTATGCAGCAATGCAATATCGTTGATAATGGCGCGAAACTGTTTCTGAGCTAAGGCTTCACCGCCCAGCATCACAACAAAGGTTTTGCCCCTATGGGCATTAACATAGGAAGCGGAATGACGAAATCCATCAACAAGTTCAGTGGTACGCACGCTAGAATCACCTCAAGAGTAAATATACATTCATCTGAATAACAGAATTTAGTAACTCCAAGAGATAGTATTGCATTTATATTCATTTAAAAAGCATTTATTTTCAATTTGGCTGTTTATTTTTACATTAGGGTAAAGTACGTCTGGCAGGCATAAATTGGTGTTATTTGTGCTAAGGCTATTAAGTAAAGCCGCGCGAGGAATTAGGTGAAAAATGAAGTCACCAATGACGAATGAGCGGGATAGAAAACAATGATATTGCAGAGTAATGCCAAATTTTAGGCAAAAAAAAGCCCCTATAAATAGAGGCTTTTTCCAAGATGCTTAAACAAGTAATTACTTGATTTTAGCTTCTTTGTACATAACGTGCTGACGAACAACTGGATCAAATTTCTTGATTTCCATTTTTTCAGGCATGTTACGTTTGTTTTTTTCAGTCGTGTAGAAGTGACCAGTGTTAGCGCTAGAAACTAGCTTGATCTTCTCACGATTACCTTTAGCTTTAGCCATGGTTTATTACACCTTCTCGCCGCGGGCACGAAGTTCAGCAATAACAACTTCAATACCTTTTTTATCGATGATACGCATACCTTTAGTAGATATACGTAGCTGTACGAAACGCTTTTCGTTTTCTAACCAGAAACGGTGGTTCTGTAGGTTAGGTAAAAAACGACGACGCGTTGAATTCTTCGCGTGCGAACGGTTGTTACCAACCATTGGTCGCTTGCCAGTTACTTGGCATACTCTTGACATGTCAATCTTCTCCAAAACAATATATTTAACGCTCGAGCATTAATGCACCTCGAACACGGCCGTCGCCTGAGGCACACAACAGAGGGCGCATTTTATACAGGATCTAAAATCAAAGATCAAGGGATAGATTAATCTATCCATCCCCGTTCAGCGAAAGAAACTATCTCTCGATCGCCCACAACCATATGGTCCAACAAGGAAACATCGATAGTTTGTAAGGCTTGTTTCAATCGCTCAGTAATTCGTCTATCGGCTGAACTTGGTTCTGCAATCCCTGAGGGGTGATTGTGACACACGATTACAGCCGCAGCGTTTTTTTCAAGCACTAGGCTCACCACTTCACGTGGATAAACCGATGCTGAATTGATTGTGCCCCTAAATAATTCAACGAATTGAATCACCCTATGTTGACTATCTAACAATAAAATAGCGAACACTTCGTAAGCACGATCAGACAATTGTCTCATTAAATAGTCCCGAGTTAAATCAGGATCAGATAAAAAATTTCCTCTTTGTAGTTTTTCTTGCGAAATTCGCGTACCTAATTCCACTGCAGCCTGTATTTGCGCAAATTTTACCGGACCTATTCCATCTTGCCTACAAACTTGCATTTGAGACGCGCTAAGCAGGCCTCTAAGCCCCCCAAACTCATTTAGCATAGTTCTTGCCAGCTCAACAGCACTTAAGCCTTTTACGCCAATCCTAAGCAATACCGCCAATAATTCAGCATCCGATAACTGCTTCACCCCGTTATTTAATAATTTTTCTCGCGGTGCTTCCCCTTCGGGCCAATCCTTAATCGCCATCACAACCTCCCTGTTGTTTTCTTCTATGAGTATGGTCTAGATTTTTGGAAGTTGTTCATCACCATTTAGCGGTTTGTGATATCTTAGGCCGCAACATCTGCAGCGTGATGAAACATTTATCGCCAAAGTGATTATGGAAAGAGTTAAGTATGGGTCTCAATAACAAAAAAGTACTGCTGGGCATCGGCGGCGGCATAGCCGCATACAAATCTGCTGACCTAGTACGGAAATTAAAAGAGCGCGGCGCAGACGTCCGCGTGGTTATGAGTCAAAGTGCGCAGGAATTTATTACTCCGCTCACTTTGCAGGCACTTTCAGGCTATCCGGTAGCAACCGATCTGCTTGATCCCACGGCCGAAGCGTCCATGGGGCATATCGAATTAGCACGCTGGGCCGACTTAGTCATTATTGCCCCAGCGACAGCAAACCTTATCGCACGCATAAACGCTGGCATGGCAGACGAGTTAATTACAACGACCTGCTTAGCCACCGAGGCACCTGTGGTACTTTGCCCGGCAATGAACCAACAGATGTACCGCAACAGTGCAACCCAAGCCAACTTAACGCAAGTGGCGCAGCGAGGTTTACAGATTTGGGGGCCAGATTCAGGCTCACAAGCTTGCGGTGAAGTCGGTCCTGGCAGAATGCTTGAACCTGTCGCTATTGCCGACAAGGCCGTTGATTTTTTTGGCCCTAAGTTACTGCAAGGTATGTCACTGCTACTCACAGCGGGTCCTACCCGTGAAGCGATTGATCCTGTGCGTTATATTTCCAACCATAGCTCAGGCAAGATGGGCTTTGCACTGGCTAAAGCGGCAGCGCAGATGGGCGCAGAGGTGACTCTGGTCGCAGGCCCTGTCAATTTAGCGACGCCAGCAGGCGTGACTCGCATTAATGTTGAGTCGGCTCAAGAGATGTTAGACGCGGTGATGCCGCAGGTTGAACAGCATCAAATCTTTATCGGCTGCGCAGCCGTTGCCGATTACCGAATCGCTGAAGTCGCAGAAAATAAAATTAAAAAATCAGCTGAGCAGATGCAGCTTGCGCTAGTGCGAAATCCTGATATCTTAGCCAGCGTTGCCAGCCATGCTAACCGACCATTTACCGTCGGATTTGCAGCTGAAACCAATGATGTAGAGCAATATGCTCGTGGTAAGTTAAGCCGTAAAAAGCTCGATATGATTGCCGCTAACGATGTATCTAATAGCGACATTGGTTTTAATAGCGACGCGAATGCATTGAGCGTGTTTTGGAGCGATGGTAGTCAAGAGCTACCCGCTGTTGATAAAGACACGCTAGCCAAGCAATTGCTCACCCTAATAGCGAATAAAATAAAAAACTAATGAAGACACCAATCGAATTAAAAATCCTCGATTCACGGATCGGCACAGAATTTCCGCTACCCGCTTACGCCACACCAGGCAGTGCAGGCATGGATCTTCGCGCCATCACCGACACCCAGCTAACAATACAGCCGGGTGAAACCGTACTTATCCCGACAGGCATTGCTATTCACGTGGCAGACCCTAGTTTAGCTGCGGTGATTTTACCTCGCTCAGGCCTTGGCCATAAGCACGGTATCGTATTGGGTAATCTTGTTGGACTTATCGATTCTGACTACCAAGGACCATTAATGGTCTCTTGCTGGAATCGTGGCAGTGAGCCTTTTACAATCGAAATTGGTGATAGACTCGCGCAGCTGGTATTTGTACCGGTTGTACAGGCTGAATTTAAACTTGTCGATGAGTTTGATCAGTCTGATCGCGGCGCAGGTGGATTTGGCCACTCAGGAACCAAATAACAGATTTCAGCGAACCTCGCGTAATCAATTTAAATGGATAGCATGGAGCAAAGTTTCCTTGCCGTCTCGCTCAGTAGTAATCGAGTGAAGGACAGATAAATGGCTGCAAGCCCTAAGATAAATCGTCGTGAGCATATCCTCCAATGCTTAGCGACAATGCTAGAAACGAGCCCAGGACAACGGATCACCACAGCTAAATTAGCCGCAGAAGTTGGCGTATCAGAAGCGGCGCTCTACCGTCACTTTCCTAGCAAGGCGCGTATGTTTGAAGGACTCATTGAGTTTATCGAAGAATCGCTACTCTCTCGTATCAACCTGATCATGGACGAAGAAAAAGACACCATGAAACGTTGCCAGCAACTCTTGCAACTATTGTTGGTGTTTGCCGAGCGCAACCCAGGGATCTCGCGAGTATTAAACGGTGATGCACTACTGGGTGAAAACGAACGCCTGCGTAGCCGTATTAGCCAGTTATTCTCGAAGATTGAAACGCATTTAAAGCAAATTTTACGCGAGAAGAGTCTACGTGAAGGTAAAGGCTTTGAGCTCGATGAAGCCGTGTTAGCTAACTTACTGCTTGCTGTAGCCGAAGGCCGCATCGCTCAGTTTGTGCGTAGTGAGTTTAAGCTCAAGCCGACCAAGCACTTTAATGAACAGTGGACTTTCATCCAACAGCAACTGCTTCAAAGCTAACGCAGCTTAAAAAGCCACTGCGGATCTAGCATTACAATGTCTCAAATAGAAAAACCGACTAATTTAGTCGGTTTTTCTTATCTCCAATGCGGTTTTCGGTGTATATTTACAGCAAATAGCGCTATTCTCCCGTCCTCTCTAAATACAATGCAAATAGTTGCCACTCAAACTATTCATTTTTTCATGAGATAACTTAGTCTCAATAAGACTGACGGCCCTAGTACACTGGATACGAAAATCACCACTCATTGTTTATGGTGAAGGAGGAACTTATGACATCAAGAGAAGCAATCCTCAGTGAATCTGCTCAAATAGTAAAAGCTGCATTAATGGAGCGCGGCTTAGAAACGCCGATGCTACCTAGCGAGCTAACCGCTGAAGTACGCAAAGACAAGATTGAGCATCATATGCGTGAGATCTTGACCTTAATGTCACTGGATTTAAGCGATGACAGCTTAGCGGATACCCCACGTCGTATCGCCAAAATGTATGTCGATGAAATATTCTCAGGCCTAGACTACGCCAACTTTCCAAAGATCACCGTCATCGAAAACAAGATGGGCTTTGATGAAATGGTTAAGGTTAACGACATCAGCTTAACCAGTACTTGTGAACATCACTTAGTCACCATCGACGGTGTGGCAACCGTGGCTTACCTACCACGTGAGAACATTATCGGTCTGTCTAAAATTAACCGTATCGTGCGTTTCTTTGCTCAGCGCCCTCAGGTGCAAGAGCGTCTGACACAACAGGTTCTAGTGGCGCTACAGGCGTTATTAGGCACTCAAGATGTAGCGGTTAAGATGGATGCGGTGCATTACTGCGTTAAATCTCGTGGCGTGATGGACTCAACCAGCTCAACCACCACCACAGCGCTAGGCGGCAAATTTAAGTCAAACCCAGCGACAAGGGCTGAATTCTTAAGTAACTAAGAGTTTAGCAACTAAGAGCTAAGTAATTAAGGTAAAAGAAGATCCTAGGTTCTAGGACGCTTCGCTTCTAGGTCCTAGGTCCTAGGTCCTAGGTTCTAGGTTCTAAAAGATTAAAGCACCAAAAACAAAAACGCTGCGTCATAAACGCAGCGTTTTTCGTTTTAGCTAAGCAATCAAAGGCTAAAATGAGTGAGTTCCTAGCACCTGTTTGTTAAACCTAGTACTTTCTTTAAGTAGGTTGAGCTTTAGCCCATCAGCATTAATTACAAAATCAAAATAAATGACGGCATAAATGCCGACCTACAAGGTTAAGCGCTTT
>NZ_JBRILT010000039.1:0-47235 GCF_052977065.1 Shewanella sp. 125m-1 | reverse complement strand
CTCGTCGGGCTCATAACCCGAAGGTCGTTGGTTCAAATCCAGCTCCCGCAACCAATTCTTTTATAACAGAATTAAAACAGTTATTAGCGTCAATATGGACGCGGGATGGAGCAGTATGGTAGCTCGTCGGGCTCATAACCCGAAGGTCGTTGGTTCAAATCCAGCTCCCGCAACCAATTCTTTTATAACAGAATTAAAACAGTTATTAGCGTCAATATGGACGCGGGATGGAGCAGTATAAAAGCTACTCGAACTCAACTCTTTATAAAAGAAGGGCGAAGGTCGTTGCCACGCTTTTGTAAAAAGTAATCCATCTTACGCAACCAATTCTTTTATAACAGAATTAAAACAGTTATTAGCGTCAATATGGACGCGGGATGGAGCAGTATGGTAGCTCGTCGGGCTCATAACCCGAAGGTCGTTGGTTCAAATCCAGCTCCCGCAACCAATTCTTTTATTGAAGAGTGACGTGATATGTAGGCCAGCGAAAGCTGGTTTTTTTGTGTCTGAAATTTGTAATTCCGTCTTCTTTTACACGCGTGAGCCAATTTATATACCTGCACGTTTTCTTTTGTTGGTGCCTATCAGTATAAAGATATGTTCGCTTTGCGAGAGTTCGCTTTACTGACCGGTCATTAATAGCTGATCGGTTCTACCATCCTCGGTCTCTGTATCTGCGTCACCGTACTTCAGGAATCGATTTATTCGTCTTGCATTAGTTTGCCAAAAATACTCTGATCAAATCACTTTCCCTATATTGATAGGAATTAGAGTAACTTCCTCAATAAAAGCGATAAGCTGAAGAGTGGCCGAATTAGACTGCAGTGCAGTCAATGCAGTGTTAATTAGCATAGGTTTGATGCATATTCTATGGCTTGTAACGCCTAGGTGCTTATAAGCATGTTTTACCTGATAAAACTTGCCCATAAAAAAACAGGCTAACTGCAATAGCGTTAGCCTGTTTCATTGTTATGGATAACCAGTGCTGGAACTTAATACTTAGCCATTAGGCTGATATTGTTGTCCTTCCGATTAGATCGCTGAGTGCACAACGCCCAATTTTTGAATGTATCTTAAGCGTGCGGCAAACATTATCGCTGCACTTGTAAGACCTGCAATAAGGCCTATCCAGAAACCTTGGGCACCCATATGCGGTACGATGATATCGGTACGCGCTAAGGTATAACCTAAAGTCATACCCACACCCCAGTACGAAACTAAGGTGATATAAAACGCGCTGCGAGTATCTTTATAGCCACGTAATGCACCTGCGGTAACGACTTGAACTGAGTCTGATAACTGATAGATGGCGGCATAGAACATTAAGCTACCAGCTAGTGCAACGACCTCAGGGTTATCATTATAGAGTAGGGCAATTTCATGTCTAAATAACACGGTAATGATTGCGGTACAGGCTGCTAAAGAAAACGAGATAATGAGTGCGAGTTTGGTCACTAGCGCTGCAATTACTGGTTTATCTTGACCTAGGTAATAGCCGACACGAATTGATACCGCGATACCGAGAGAAAGCGGTAACATAAACACAATCGATGAGAAGTTAAGTGCTATTTGGTGTCCTGCAACGACTGTTGCGCCCAATGGTGCAAGTAAAAGGGCGATGATTGCAAATAAACTCACTTCAAAAAACAGCGCCATAGCAATTGGGAAGCCATGTTTTGTCATTTCAAACATGACTTTGAAGTCTGGTAAGTGAAAAGATTTGAACGGAGCCAGTTCTTTAAACTTATCATGGAACTGCATGTAGATGATCATGGCGATAAGCATTGCCCAGAATACTAATGCAGTGGCAACACCACAGCCAGCGCCGCCCATTGCTGGCACACCAAAGTGGCCATAGATAAAAATGTAGTTAGCAGGGATGTTTACCGCTAAACCGACAAAACCTATGACCATAGTGGGTAAAGTATAAGAGATCCCTTCGCTACAACCTCTTAATACTTGATAAAGCACAAATGCCGGAACGCCCCACATAAAGCCATTTAAATAGCCAATACCGAGCCTTGCCATTTCGGGTTCAAGCTCCATCATGGTGAAAATATTCTCTGCAAATGAGAGGATAAGCACCACACCCACACTGCCAATTATGGCAATATAAGCAGCTTGGTAAGCCAATGGTTGAATTGCCTTTTGATTGTCGGCACCGTGATGGTGAGCAAATACGGGTGTAAAGGCCATTAATAAGCCTTGTACAAACAGTAAAGCGGGTAACCAAAGACTTGCTGCAATGGCAACCGCGGCCATATCTACGGCACTCACGCGACCCGCCATGACGGTGTCAATAAAGCCCATCATGGTTTGTGTTACTTGAGCAATTAGCACCGGTAGTGCTAACTGGATTAAACGTTTGGCTTGAAAGCCAGAATGGTTCATGAATACAGCCCTTAATACTAACGAGAGATAAAATGTTTACAGGTATAGTTCAAGCAACATGCGAAGTGTTGGCGATAGATAAGAAATTAGGCTTAAGCACGCTACAAATCGCAATTGGGCCGGATTTGCGCGAGGGACTTTCACTAGGGGCAAGTGTCGCAAATAACGGTGTTTGTTTAACAGTCACAAGAATAGATGATGATAGGGTGTTTTTCGATGTAATGGAAGAGACCCTTAAGCTAACTAACCTATCAAAACTGAGAGTCGGATCACAGGTTAACATCGAGCGTTCATTAACCTTCGGTAGTGAGATTGGCGGGCACATATTATCGGGCCACGTGCACACTCAAGCTGAGGTCGAATTTGTTAGTGCAACGGATGAGCATTACGATATTTGTTTGAAGGTTGAACCTAAGTGGATGAACTACATTCTTTATAAGGGTTTCGTTGGTGTTAACGGCTGTAGTTTAACGGTGGGTGAAGTGAAAGACACGAGCTTTATGCTGCATCTAATTCCAGAAACATTAAAGCTAACCAACTTAGATGGCTATGTTAAAGGTGATAAAATTAACATCGAAATAGATAGCCAAACCCAAGCGATAGTCGATACCGTTGAACGAGTACTCGCTAAGCGTTTTGAAAACCAATAACTTGACTCGTTACTGATGCGTTGTTGACTCTTGAAAAGCGCTAGCAGATCTAGACTAATACCCTGTGATATGGCCATCTACTGCCATAAGCTTGCTGGTTTAGTAGATCTGCTCGTCGTCTGAATCAATAAAAAACTCAATTTTATGCTGGGCTTCATCCAGGTGCAGACGCATATGGATGGGGTTACAGCACACCCGGCAATCTTCATAGTAATCTTGGTCACCACACGTTGCGTCTATATTAATGTGTTGGTGATGCCCGCAATGGGGACAACTAATCGTTTTGTTGATGAATCTCATGTTTACGCTCCCATAAAACCTACTGCGCTTCGTCCTCCATCTACAGCAATGACTTGGCCTGAGATATAAGACGAACTGACTAAGTGAGAAATAAGCTTGGCGATATCCTCTGGTTGGCCAAGCTTTGCTAACGGGATTGCACTTAACACTGCTTGTTGTGACTGAGTATCTGATTGTTCTGGCCATAAAATTGCACCAGGTGAGACACCATTTACGCGTACATCGGGTGCCAATTCTTGCGCCAGTGATAACGTTGCCATCTCAAGTGCAGCCTTTGATATAGAGTATAGTCCATGATCTTTTAATGGGCGCCGGCCATGGATATCGAGTAGGTTAATTATGCAGCCGTTATTCTTACTTAATATGGGATTCAGTGCTTCGGCTAATAAATAGGGGGTAATAAGGTTTGTCGCAAGCAATTGTTGTGCTTGTGCAAAGGTCGCCTCGCCAGTGGGTGTGGGGATAAAACTAGAAGCATTATTGATTAAAACTGACAAAGACAGTTGAGACGATTTAATTTGTAAGACTAGTTTATTGACAGCATCAGCTTGAGCTAAGTCGGCCTGCATGATAATCGCAGAGTCGGCGCGCTTAGTGTTTAGTTGAGTGCATAGAGCTTGGGCTTGTTTTGCTGATTGCCCATAGTGAATGACAATATTATGGCCTTCATCATGAAGATGAGTAGCGATAGTGCATCCAATCCGTTTTGAAGCGCCTGTGACTAATGCCCAAGTGGTCATATTTAATCCATCCATTGCTGAATAATGAGATGGCTATAACTTAACGAGCGTTAGCTATTAGCCTCTATCGTGACATGATAGCCACAGTAAATGGGTAATAGAAGACGAGTCTTAGTAATAAACTCAATAAAAGCCAACGGGATGCACATGCCAAGGTAACAAAGCTAAATTAATATCGGTCATAATTTTGTTCTCTATTTGTCAGTTTTGTACCATCGAGAGTGTTGATGTCAACTAACGCTTTTTGTCTCATTTGGTCATTTTGATACAAACTATCGGTAATGAGCGTTTTACTCATCAATAACAGTGCTTTGTTGAGCTCGATTTCAAGTTGTACGGCAACAGCCTGTTTATCAATAGAGTTTACCGCAACGTTATTGGGTTGGTTTATATCTGCTTGAAAAAGCACGGCTGCAAACATCAAAGTATTAATCATCACTAGCTCCTTATTAAGTTGTGCGTATGCTAACGGGCGAACGTGAATGAATTGTTACGGTAACCCTCTAGTTTTATTACACTTAACCTTAAATATTTTGCTCATTTAATAAGAAAAACTAATGTGATTGAAAACTTGCATCATACAGTGGCTATCACTTAGAATTAGCAGCTTGCGCGCTGGAAAACACAGACTCCAGTAAGGTCTAGTCCCAGTTGCGTAAACACACACTTAATTTTAAAACCAAGTGGCCCTACGTAGGGGTCACCACTGGAAAAGGAAAAATCATGCCTGTTATTACACTTCCTGACGGAAGCAAACGCGAGTTTGCTAACCCTGTTTCTACTTTAGATGTTGCTGCTGATATTGGTCCTGGTCTTGCTAAAGCGTGTATCGCTGGCCGCGTGAACGGTGAATTAAAAGACGCGTGTGACATGATTGACACAGATTCAGATCTGTCAATCATCACGGCTAAAGATGAAGAGGGTGTTGAAATTCTTCGTCACTCATGTGCTCACTTGCTCGGTCATGCAATCAAGCAATTGTTCCCTGAAACCAAAATGGCTATTGGCCCTGTTATCGATAATGGTTTCTACTATGACATCGACTTAGATCATAAGTTGACTCAGGAAGATATCGATGCGTTAGAAAAGCGCATGGCTGAACTTGCTAAAACTAATTACGCTGTTGATAAGCGTGTTGTTAGCTGGCAAGAAGCGCGTGATACTTTTGAATCACGTGGTGAAGTTTATAAGATGGCGATTTTGGATGAGAACATCCCGAAAGATTCAACGCCTGCGCTTTATCACCACCAAGAATATATCGACATGTGTCGTGGCCCACACGTACCAAACATGAAGTTCTGTCAGAATTTTAAGTTAATGAGTGTGGCGGGTGCATATTGGCGTGGTAACTCTGACAACAAGATGTTGCAGCGTGTATACGGAACAGCTTGGGCGGATAAGAAAGCACTTAAAGTGCACCTTAACCGTCTTGAAGAAGCGGCTAAGCGAGATCATCGTAAAATTGGTAAGCAGCTTGATCTTTACCATATGCAAGAAGAAGCGCCTGGTATGGTGTTTTGGCATAACGATGGTTGGAGTCTGTTCTTAGAGCTTGAGAAGTTTATTCGTCAAAAGCTAGGTCAGTACACTTACCAAGAAGTTAAAGGTCCATTAATGATGGACAGAGTGTTGTGGGAACGCAGTGGTCACTGGGACAAGTACTCAGAGGCTATGTTCACTACTAGCTCTGAAAACCGTGAATATGCGATTAAGCCAATGAACTGCCCTGGTCACGTTCAGATCTTTAACCAAGGCCTTAAGTCATATCGTGACTTGCCATTACGTATGGCTGAGTTTGGTTGTTGTCACCGTAATGAGCCATCAGGTTCATTACATGGCCTGATGCGCGTTCGTGGCTTTACTCAAGATGATGCACATATCTTCTGTACTGAAGAACAAGTACAGCAAGAAGTAAGCGCATGTATCAAAATGGTTTACGACACATACGAAACATTCGGATTTAGTAATATCGTTGTTAAGTTGTCGACTCGCCCTGAAAAGCGCATTGGTGATGACGATATGTGGGATCGTGCAGAAGAAGCGCTTAAACAAGCACTAACTGCAAATGATATCGAATTTGAAATTTTACCGGGCGAGGGCGCGTTTTACGGTCCTAAGATTGAATTTACATTGCATGATTGTCTAGACAGAGCGTGGCAATGTGGTACAGTGCAGCTCGATTACGCATTACCTGGTCGTTTGGGTGCAACTTATGTTGCTGAAGATAACAGCCGTCAAACCCCTGTTATGATCCACCGTGCGATTTTAGGTTCATTAGAGCGCTTCTTGGGTATTCTAATTGAAGAATATGCAGGCAAGTTCCCAGCTTGGTTATCGCCAGTTCAAGTTGTTGTAATGAATATTACCGATAAACAGTCCGATTATGTCGACAATGTCGTTAATTTATTCAAAGAACATGGAATTCGTGCAACTAAAGACTTGAGGAATGAGAAGATAGGCTTTAAAATACGTGAACATACTTTAAGGCGTGTGCCTTATTTACTGGTCGTTGGTGACCAGGAAATGGAAATTAATGAAGTAGCGGTGCGTACCCGTGAAGGCGTTGACTTAGGTAAGATGCAAATCGAAGAATTTGCTACTAAGCTCAAAAACCAGATTTCGCTCCGTAGTCTCAATTTGTTGGAGGATTAGGTCATAAAGATCAAAAAAACAGCAGGGCGCCAGGCGGCCCCGAACAGAATTAACGAGCTCATCGTTGGTGTATCTGAAGTCCGTCTAAACGGTTTAGATGGTGAGCAGTTAGGCATCTTAACAATTAAAGAAGCACAAGAAGTTGCTGATGAAGCCGGTGTTGATTTAGTAGAGATCAGTCCTAATGCTGAGCCGCCAGTTTGTCGTGTTATGGACTACGGTAAGTTCCTTTTTGACAAAGCAAAAGCTCAAAAAGAACAAAAGAAGAAGCAGAAAATTGTACAGGTGAAGGAAATTAAATTCCGTCCCGGTACAGACGAAAACGATTACCAGGTAAAACTACGCAACCTGACTCGTTTTCTAGAAGACGGCGACAAAGCGAAAGTAACGCTGCGTTTCCGTGGTCGTGAGATGGCTCACCAAAGCCTAGGTATGGATCTTTTGAACCGTATCAAAGCTGACTTGGAAGTTATAGCAGTAGTGGAGTCTTTCCCGAAAATGGAAGGTCGCCAAGCTGTTATGGTTCTCGCGCCGAAAAAGAAATAGTAAGGCAACCATAAAAGTAACAGGGGCCTATTAAGGTTTCCTGTTCGCCTTGCGTTTTATTAATTGTCCCAATGCGGAGTTTTAGCAATGCCTAAAATGAAAACAGACAAGGGTGTACAAAAGCGTTTTAAGAAGACCGCTAACGGTTTTAAGCGCAAGCAAGCCCATTTACGTCATATTTTGACAAAGAAGAGCACTAAGCGTAAACGTCACTTACGTGCAAAATGTCAAGTAGCTAAGTCTGATGTGCCAGCAATCGCACGTCAACTACCATACGCTTAATTAAAGGAGCAATGAACAATGCCTAGAGTTAAGCGTGGTGTAACCGCTCGTGCTCGTCACAAGAAAGTACTTAAATTAGCTAAAGGTTATTATGGCGCTCGTAGCCGTACTTACCGTGTTGCTGTTCAAGCAGTAACTAAAGCTGGTCAATATGCTTACCGTGACCGTCGTCAGAAGAAACGTCAATTCCGTCAACTATGGATTGCACGTATCAATGCGGCATCTCGTCAAAATGGTCTGTCTTACAGCCGTTTCATTAATGGTTTGAAAAAAGCATCAATCGAAATCGACCGTAAGATCCTGGCTGACATCGCTGTTTTCGATAAAGTTGTATTTGCAACTTTAGTTGAAAAAGCAAAAGACGCTTTAGCTAAGTAATTAGTTTAGAATCTTTTGAAAAAGGGAGCCTTAAGGCTCCCTTTTTTTATGCCCGTCATTTATTAAGGTATTCTCTAATACACTCTACGGATTAGTAAACCCTAGTTATCTAATCATAAGTCTGCAAACAAACTAAAAAGGATTTTCCAGCTAATGACAACCTTGACAACGGCCCGACTCATAATCTCACCCATGTCATTAGATGACGTTGATCTGCTATTTGAGTTAGATCAAGACCCACTCGTGATGAAATACATTAACGGTGGGCGAATAGTGACTCGTGAAGAAATAGAAAATGTATTTATTCCCCGATTTGCAAAGTTTTCAAACTTAGATAAAGGCTGGGGCTTATGGAAAGTGTTTGCAAAACCTACAACAGACAAGGGATCCAAACCGCTGCTGACTATAGCGCCGACGTTCGCTGGGTGGATTTTAATTAGACCCATGTATTATTTTACCGATGAGCCTTATTTTAATGATCTTGAGATTGGCTGGCGTTTTAAGCAAAGTACATGGGGAAAGGGTATTGCAACAGAAAGCGCTAACACCGTCGTTAAGCATCTAGCCGAGACGCAATTGAATATCGAAAGGTTCTCAGCTATTGCCGACGATAGAAATCTAGCTTCAATTAACATTATGACAAAGCTTGGTATGAGCTATGAGGGTAAGCTAGAACACCCTGATGCAGGCGATGATGTTGAGGTTGTTTTGTATTCTAAGCGTATAGCGCGTGACTAATTATTTGCTTATAGCGTATTCGAATGACCATAAATAAAGCATAAAACTATACTTATGCCAATGCTACTGGCTGAAGTAGTTGCTTTAGCGCTAATAGCTCAATCACTAGTACATTGAATTGTTTTTAAAGATTAAAGCTTGTGAAAGTTTGTAGCCTGTCATTACGTATCTATAAGTAAAAAAAGATAGGCAGTCTATACGAATTAATCCAATAAAAAAGCCAACTGATGCAGTTGGCTTATATTTTCTGATAAAGCGCGGGCTTTTTATCAGGTTATTAAAGTGCGTCTAAGTAACGCTCTGCATCTAAGGCAGCCATACAACCGGTGCCTGCAGAGGTAATGGCTTGGCGGTAATGTTGATCCATTACATCTCCAGCCGCAAACACGCCTTTAATGCTCGTTTGAGTTGCATTGCCGTTTAAGCCGCTTTCTACTTTGATATAGCCGTTGTTCATCTCTAATTGGCCTTCAAACATAGAAGTATTTGGCTTATGACCAATGGCAACAAATACACCAGCAACGTCTAGATCTGTGATTGCTCCGTCTTTAGTGCTCTTCATTTTTAGGCCTGTAACGCCCATCTGATCGCCAACGACTTCTTCAAGCGTGTTGTCTAAGTGAAGTACGATATTACCGTTCTCAACTTTATCCATAAGGCGCTTAGTTAAGATTTTTTCACTGCGGAATGTATCACGGCGGTGAATAAGGTGAACTTCAGATGCAATGTTACTTAAGTAAAGTGCTTCTTCAACAGCGGTATTACCACCACCAATAACGGCTACTTTTTGGTTACGGTAGAAGAAACCGTCACAGGTCGCACAAGCTGACACACCGCGGCCTTTAAAGGCTTCTTCAGACTCTAGGCCTAAATACATGGCTGATGCGCCAGTAGAGATAATTAGCGAGTCACAAGTGAATTCGCCATTATCGCCTTTAAGCTGGAAAGGGCGCACGTTTAAATTAACTTCATTAATGTGATCAAAGATAATTTCGGTTTCAAACTTCTCAGCATGCTTTTGCATACGTTCCATAAGTGCTGGACCTGTAAGATCTTCAGCATCGCCTGGCCAGTTTTCAACTTCAGTCGTGGTAGTTAATTGGCCACCTTGTTGAATACCTGTGATCAATACTGGCTTTAAATTTGCGCGAGCGGCATAAACTGCAGCTGTGTAGCCTGCTGGGCCAGAACCCAGAATAAGTAGTTCACAATGTCTAGCTTGGGTCATTAGTTTCTCCGTTCTTTAACGAATGCGGGACGACAAAGGGGAGCTGTTCCCTATTGTTTCAAGAATTGCTGCGATTGTATGGAATTTCCGGGGGCTGGTAAAGCTCTGTATTTGGGTTTAAGTACGGCGTTAGTTCACCTAGGCCGTGATATTTGGCGGTTTTTATTGGGTTTAAGCTGTTCCTTATCACATTTTGGTTTATTCTATAGCGCAAAGATTGGCATCAGGCTAATAAGCCGAGTCATAACGTAAAGCTAAAAGAAAAAGGAAGTGTTATGCGCATTACAGCGAATTTTGATAGTGGCAATATTGAAGTTATCAATCTAGATAACAAAGATGATGTTCAATTAGCGATCCGCCCTGATGAAGGTGGTGAATTTTTTCAGTGGTTTAACTTTAAACTTGAAGGGGTCGTTGGTAATCAATACACCCTTAACATCGTTAATGCCGGCAAAGCTTCATATACAAAAGGCTGGGAAGATTACCAAGCTGTTGCGACCTATGACAGACAAACCTGGTTTAGACTGCCTACTCAATACCAAGACGGTCAATTGAGTATTCAAGTTGATCTTGATTGTGACGCAATTCAAATTGCGTACTTTGCCCCTTATAGTTATGAACGCCATCAAGATCTGCTCGCTGCTGTACAAGTTCATCCACAAGTCAGCCTTGAGCATTTGGGTTTAACTCTTGATGGTCGCGACATGACGCTCGTTAAGATCGGTGATGGAGATGAAGATAAAGCTAATATTTGGATCACTGCACGTCAACACCCTGGTGAGACCATGGCTGAATGGCTAGTCGAAGGCTTGATGAATAACTTGCTTGATAGCGACTGCCCTACTGCGAAAGCACTTTTAGATAAAGCCAACTTCTACATAGTACCCAACATGAACCCAGATGGAAGTGCACGTGGACATCTACGTACTAACGCTGTGGGTACCAACTTAAACCGAGAGTGGAAAACCCCTTCACTAGAGAAAAGCCCTGAAGTGTTATACGTGGTCAATAAGATGAAAGAGACTGGCGTTGACCTTTTCTATGATGTGCATGGCGATGAAGGACTGCCATATGTATTCTTAGCAGGTTGTGAAGGCGTACCAGCATTTACAAATCAAGATGCTGAACGTCAGCAAGCGTTCGTTGATGCTTTATTGATGGCAAGTCCTGATTTTCAAAATGAATTTGGCTATGACAAAGATGAGCCAGGTCAAGCAAACTTAACCGTTGCATCAAATTGGGTTGCGCATACCTTTGGTTGCCTTTCAAATACACTTGAAATGCCGTTTAAAGATAATGCCAACATGCCAGATCTGATGGCGGGTTGGTCACCAGAGCGTTGTATTTATCTTGGTGAAGCGTCTTTGATTGCCATGAACGCTGTTGTTGATAAGCTTAAGTAATAGCAATAACTAAGAGGTAGCCAATGGCATTAGTTAACTGTCCTAGCTGTAACAAACGTATTTCGAGTATGGCTAAAAAGTGTAATCATTGTCAGGCGGCGATTTCGGCTGACAATGAAAGTCTTAAAGTCATCAGTCATATTAAGCGTTCAAATCAGTTAATGAATCAAAGCTTTTTAGCGTTAACTTTATTTATCGGTGGCGTGGTAACTTGGTTTTGGGGCGGTGAGCCAGCGGAAGGACTTAGAGCAAATATTGCACTGGGTGCATTTGCGCTGGGCTTTGTGGGCTACTTGATCACTAGAGTGCAAATCGTACTGCATAAACGGAAGAAAGTATGACAGATATAAATAAAGTCATCGACGAGATGCCTGATGAGGTCTATCAACGCTTACTTAGCGGTGTTGAGCTAGGTAAATGGCAAGATGGTACCGTTTTGACGCCTGGGCAACGGGCATCGACACAACAAGTTGTTATGCTTTATCAAGCAAGAAGGCTACAGCAAACTGATCATTTCACGATTAACAGTGAAGGTCAGGTTAATGAGTTGTCTAAGTCTGAACTTAAAAAGCAGTTTAAAGGCGAGTCGATTGCCGAGTTTAAACAAGACGAGCTTTAATTAACCGAGCTTAATTAAACATTCGTGCATAAAAGAGCCCCAAGCATCACTGCTATGGGGCTTTTTTATTATATACATCGTTGCTAGTCTGAGGTTAACTCGCCAGCGATAGAAATCTTCATTGCGGTGCGAATTTCTTCTGGTGACAGCTCGGTCGATAGTAAATAGTGCAACTTAGTCAGCGCCGCCTCAGTCGTCATATCATAGCCACTAATGACACCTGCCTCAGCTAAAGCATTACCCGTAGCGTAGCCGTCCATATTCACACGACCCTGCATACATTGGGTTAAGTTAACTAATACTATGCCACGCTCATGTGCATCTTTTAGCGTTTTAAGCAATGCAGGAGTTTGAGGCGCATTACCAACACCAAAAGTAAGTAGAATAAGTGCCTTTACCGGTTGCTGTAAAATATTGGCAAAGATTTCAGTATTAATTCCTGGGTAGAGTGTCACAACGCCAATGGGCTGTGGACTTATATTCGCCACATGTAATGGTATAGTGCTATCGATTTGAGCGCGCTTACCTGCATGCCAGCGGATCTTAATGCCTGCTTCGAGTAGAAGTGGGAAGTTAGGCGATGCAAACGCATTAAAGCCATCGGCATGAGCTTTAGTCGTGCGATTACCTCTAAACAGTTTGTTGTTAAAGAATAAACAGACTTCGGCTACTGGATAGTTGGCTGCAATATACAGTGCGTTAAGCAGGTTTGTTTGACCATCAGATCTAAGCTGCGCCAAGGGGATCTGCGAGCCCGTAACGATTACAGGCTTTTGTAGGCCTTGCAACATAAAGGATAGGGCTGAAGCGGTGAACGCCATGGTGTCGGTGCCATGGAGGATCACAAAGCCATCATATTTATCATAATTGGCTTTAATATCATCAGCGATCATCAGCCAATCGGTTGGCGCCATATTTGATGAATCAATTAATGGTGTGTATTCACTAATCACAAAATCTGGCATTTCATCATGGTAAAACTCGGGCATAGCTTTGACACAGCCTGTGAGAAAATCTGCAACAGGTGCAAAGCCTTGTTCGGTCTTTTGCATGCCAATGGTACCGCCTGTATAGGCGACATAGATAGATCGTTTAGTCATTTGATTTTGTTTTTTAGTTTTGGATTAAATCACGATGCAGGGATTATATACCCAAAGTGGTTACAGATGCAGGGGATAAGGGCAATTAGCTGAGGTAAGTGGGGGTTATATGTCAGTAATGAGAGCTGTTACAAAAGTTGGTAGTGATAAGCTTAAAATGAATAAGCCCTGAATCTACAGGGCTTATTTATGGTCTATACCCATGCTAAGCGGTATTTAGTTATTACAGGTATCGCAATACAGGTAAACACCGTTTGGATCATCAAATGATTTAAATTCATCAATCACAGTTGACCACTGCTTTAAAACGGATTCAAGCAAACTTGATTGAGCAAAACTTTGTGGCATATAGCTCGAAGCTGAGGCAAGCATTTCTTGGATGAACAGCTCTTGAGGAGAAAGCTCCTTTTCAATGATTTCGGTGTCATACTGCTCAAGTTTGGCCATTTGCGCTGCCTTTGTTACTGCATCTTGAAGCTCACCCAACCCATCTACAAGGCCTAGTTCTAATGCCTTTCGTCCGGTCCACACGCGGCCCTGAGCAATGCTGTCTACATAGTCTAGGCTCATATCACGCTCTGATGCCACGAGAGAGATAAAGTCTTGATAACCCCGTTCTATGTGGCGTTGAATAATGGCTTCAATTTGAGGAGAGAGACCTTTGGTTACTGAAAACCCTGCCCATTCGGACGTGCCCACACCATCGGTGTGAACGCCAATGCTTGCCAATGAGTCCTCGAATGTCGTGATCATACCAAAAATCCCGATAGATCCTGTTAACGTGGTTGGGGTTGCATAGATATAATCGGCGCTCGCAGAGATCCAATAACCACCTGATGCGGCATAACTGCCCATGCTGACAATAATTGGTTTGTTTGCAGCCTTTATCGCTAACACTTCTTGTCTAATTTCTTCAGAAGCGAAAGCGCTACCACCAGGACTATCAACACGCAGTACTACGGCTTTAACTGAATCATCAAAGCGGGCTTCTCTTAACAGCTCAGAGGTACTCTTGCCGCCAATTTGACCAGCAGGTTGCGAGCCATTAAGAATATTTCCTTTCGCGACAATAATACCCACTTTGTCGTTAAGTGATAGAGTTGGGTGAGTTTGCGTGACTGATAAATAATCATAGAAGTCGACATGTTTATAAGAGTCACCGTCTGCAGATTTACCAACGGCATCAACCATGGATAACCTAAACTCATCATAAGTTTTAAGCTCATCAACCCACTTCATGTTCAGCGCCATTTCGGCCGATTTACCGTTTGCCTTATCGAGCTGGGTAAGATAATCATCAGCACTGAGTGACAAGTCATGACTATCAATGCCTCGATTCGCCGCAACAGTATCAGAGTAGCTTTGCCACAAATCGTTTAAAAGTACCAAATTGGCTTCTTTAGCTGCATCTGACATATCGTCACGGATAAAAGGTTCAACCGCTGACTTGAAGGTGCCGACTCTAAAAACATGTGCGTTGATCTTGAGTTTCTCTAACGCCGATTTAAAGTACAGGCGATAACGGCCTAAGCCTTCAATTTCAACACTACCTTGCGGGTTGAGATAAACTTTATCGGCAAAGCTGGCAAGAAAATATTGATTTTGACTATACCAATTACCGTTTGCAACGACGGTTTTACCCTCAGCTTTGAAAGACTCTATGGCATTACCGATAGACTGAAGCTTACTGATCCCGGTGCCGTGTAACATGGCCAGATCTAATACCATCAGTTTTATTCGTGTATCCGTTGTTGCGTTTTCAATAACGGTTAGTACATCAGACAATAAAATCTCGCCGCTTCCGTCTGCCTCATTGCCACTTTTCATGGCAGCTTCTAACGGGTCAACTTGACGTTTTTGATCAACGATCACTCCAGATAGATTAAGTACCAGTGCAGTACCATCTTCAACTTTTACACCGTCATCGGCACTCAGGCTTACGATGATAATAGCAATCACGCCAAAGAATATAAGATTAAGAAAAAGCTTTCTTAATCCATTGACGGTATTCCATATAAGTAGGAATATCCTTTTAAATATTGAGGGTTTAGTGGACATTATCCACTCCTATATAGCTTAGTTAGCATAATGCTAACTGAAATCTCATCGGAAAGGAAAACTCAATTGTAAAGGAATCTGTTGTTTGGCTTATTGAGCTTATTGTTTACACAGGGTATGCTGGATTAAATCACTTGTTTAAAAAGGATGTTTGAATGTCGTTTCCGCATTTATTAGAACCCTTAGATCTGGGTTTTACCCAGTTAAAAAACCGTGTATTGATGGGCTCAATGCATACAGGTTTAGAAGAAGAAAAGGGCGGCTTTGAGAAACTGGCAGCGTTTTACAAAGAACGTGCACTAGGTGGTGTGGGCCTTATCGTTACCGGCGGTATTTCGCCTAACTTGCGTGGCCGCTTAGCGCCAAATGCCTGTCAGCTTAGTTTTCCGTGGCAAGTAAAGAAACACACTAAGGTCACTCAAGCTGTCCATGAGGCTGGCGGCAAAATTTGTATGCAGTTATTGCATGCTGGTCGTTATGGTTATCATCCTTTCTCTAGTGCGCCGAGTAAAATCAAATCACCTATCACCCCCTTCACTCCCTCAGCGATGTCGACAAGACAGGTTGCTGGCACTATCAAAGATTACGCAACCAGCGCAGCCTTAGCTAAAAAAGCAGGTTATGACGGCGTCGAAGTGATGGGAAGTGAAGGTTACCTGATAAATCAGTTTATTAGTTCTCGTACTAATAAACGTACTGATAAGTGGGGCGGGGCGTTTGAAAACCGTGCACAGTTTCCAATAGAAATTGTAAAACAAATACGCGCCAAAGTTGGCGCTGACTTTATTATTATCTTTAGATTATCGATGTTGGACCTTGTCGATAATGGCTCAACTTGGGAAGAGGTGGTCAAGCTTGCTAAGTGGTTAGAGCAAGCTGGTGTTACCATTATTAATACTGGGATAGGTTGGCATGAAGCCAGAGTTCCAACAATTGCGACCAGTGTGCCTCGCGGCGCATTTGCTTGGGTAACCGAGCGATTAATGAAAGAGATGTCAATTCCACTGATTGCGACGAACCGTATTAACACACCAGAAATTGCAGAGCATATTATTTCATCCGGTCAGGCTGACATGGTATCAATGGCGCGCCCTTTCTTGGCCGATCCGGACTTTGTTAACAAAGCGGCGGCGAATACGCCTGAACTTATCAATACCTGTATTGGCTGTAATCAGGCTTGCCTTGATCATACCTTTGCGCTTAAGCGTGCAACGTGTTTAGTGAACCCTAGAGCCTGTTATGAAACTGAGCTTAATTTTACACCCGCTCAAAATAAGAAACGCATTGCAGTGATGGGCGCAGGACCTGCTGGAATGGCATTTTCTATCTACGCAGCAAGTCGTGGTCACGAGGTTGTTCTGTTTGAAGCTAAATCTGAAGTCGGTGGTCAATTCAACTTAGCACGTAAGATCCCTGGAAAAGAGGAGTTTAATGAAACCATTCGTTACTTCCTTAATCAGATTAAGCTGCATAAGGTTGAATTACGCTTAAACGCTCGACTCGATGCCAGTGTGGTACGTGATGAGAAGTTTGATGAAATTGTTATTTCTTCAGGCGTGAAGCCAAGACCAATCGAGTTAGCCGGTTTTGATAGCCCTAAAGTGGTTGATTATCAGAAAGTACTCAATGGTGAAGTGCAGATTGGCCAGAAAGTCGCACTTATCGGTGCGGGTGGAATTGGCTTTGATATGGCGCATTACTTGTGTGAGTCAGAATCTTCAACCCTCGATTTAAACCGTTGGTTAAAACAATGGGGCATAGATAAAGACTATAAAGAGCCCGGTGGTTTGACAGAGCCCGTTCCTGAAACTGAGCATAGAGAAGTGTATTTACTGCAGCGTAAAGCGACCAAGATGGGCAAGGGGCTAGGAAAAACGACTGGTTGGATCCATCGCTCTGTACTTAAACAGCACGAGGTGTCGATGAAAACCGGTGTCAGTTACGAGAAGTTTGACGACCAAGGTCTACATATCAAAATTGATGGGCAAGACGAGGTGCTTGATGTCGATAATGTCATCTTATGTGCAGGGCAAGTGTCAAACACTGAACTCGTCGATGAGATGAAGTCCACCGGTATTCCCGTACACCTTATTGGTGGTGTAGATGTTGCTGCAGAACTGGATGCCAAGCGAGCTATTCGTCAAGGCGCAGAGCTTGCTATTGCGCTGTAATACCTAAGTCAATGGCTAATCAAAAAACCTGCTTACGCTTAATGCGTTAGCAGGTTTTTTATTACAGTTTCAACCACATGTCTTGGGGCGCCTTATCTTTGGTTATTAACTGATTGATATGTTGTTTAAAAATCCAGAACTCGCCGTTTACAGCCATAAATGTTTTTCTGCTGTATTTTGCTATAAATGAAATAAAAACAGTGAATTAGTCCTATTTTAAAGTCAGAATTCACACTTACTTCACGACCTCCAAGCTATGCTATTGAATAAAAGTCAGCAGTAGAAGTTACATGTACTATAGTATTGATTACTAATGATAACGATAGATATAGGCTAATGTTGCCAAATGAAAAGTGATTTGGTTTGTTTAAAAATCGTTTTGTCTATAAATCGCAGATCTTGAGTCTAGTTGAGTCGAGTTTTGAGACTAGCGTGCGCGATTTCGTCATTTTGAAGCACAACTAAGTAGACCTAATCAACTTACTTGCAAAAGGTTGAGTGCAAGGTAGTTCATCATGGACTTCGTTTGCGTGACTTAAAGCAATTCAATATAAAAGTGTTAATTACCGAACCATAGGGGAATTCTTTCATGAAAAAAGTACTACTAATGAGCGCACTGATATTTGCATCATCAAGTGTTTTCGCAGCCCAAACAAGTGATCCAAAGGGCGGATTTATTGGCCCGAGTAATGTCAGCGTGAAGACAGTCGCTGTTGCTTTAGGCGCCAAGGATGACACTCCAGTAATATTAACGGGTTATATCGTGGCAAGTTTGGGAGATGAAGCTTACAAATTTAAGGATGATACAGGGGAAGTCATCGTTGAGATTGACGATCGTGACTGGAATGGCGTTGAAGCGACGCCTGAAACTAAGGTTGTCCTTGAAGGTGAGGTTGACAGCAGTTGGTCTTACACACAAATTGATGTGGACTCGGTTAAATTAGCAAAATAGAGTTGAGTACAACGCTAACACCCAATTAGACCAGTAGTACTTACTACTGGTCTTTTTATTTTAAAGCTTGATGTGATCTAGTGAAGCTCATGTTCAATACTAGGTTTTTAGAAGTACTAGAGCAGCTGTTGCTCCGTAAAGAGCACTTGCTGACAGTATGCTAGTCGGTGCCTTATGGCATCTAAGTACTGAGATGCTTGATTATCAACTAAATACCAAAAAGAGTTTGCTTGCTCTGGGGTTTGGTTGAAGAACATGAGCTCACAATCGAGTAGTTTTTCTTGGCTTGAATGGTGTAACCAGGTTTCGATGGGGCTTGTTGCTAAGTAGTTCAGTAAACAGAGGTTATCTGGCGTCGAGTTTTCATCTGCCACACTTGATTTAGACTGTGCCTGGTTATGTATTTTTTTGAGCAATAGAAAAGGGCAGTGAGCTATGTGGCGCTCCTTATGCTGCTCGTCGTTAAGGACCTGAACGGGCAATAGCTCCGGCTTGGGCAACATCAATTCAGGCCAGTCAAAACTTGCAAGTAAACCTAATGCAATACGACGTTCCCCTAACCAGTTGTGGACCATACAAGCTAAGTGTTCTTCACTTTGCATGGTCAATTGACGTTTAAGACTTGGCAGTAACGACATACGTTTAACTGTTAATTGGCAAGAGAGCTTTGTCATTAGTACCGCGGTCACCAATCCTGTTGATGGCCAGCAGTGAAGCTCTTTTTCTAATGACTCTGCTGTTTCAATAAGCTGCTGTGTTAATAATGCCAGCTCAGTATCAGTAAAATGGCCTGAAACAACAAAGGGTCTCTTTGAGCCAACAAATGGACCGTTAGAGATATTGATCAGCGTACTGGTTATTGGATCTTGTTTGTCTTGAGATGTTGTACCGTTAAAAATGAAGGTCGCTCCACTCGATGGGATCTCCCACTTTCCGTTTGCATTACCGATAATGGTGACTTTACTTAGTATGCTTAATAGCTTAGTAGGACTAACTGTCTGCATTCTCGCCTTCAGATTAAAATTTGTTTGCGCCTATAATAGCAGTCAATTTAACAAAATAACCCAGCTGACCTTGATTGTTTAGCATTTGTATCGCCGCTAGCATGTGGTTATATAGCATTTATGTTGAAAGTAGAATGCACTATAAGCTGACATTTACAAACAACCAGTGTTGGTAGCGCTGTTAAGGCAGATATTAAAAGCCAAAAGGTATGAAGGAAGCTGTGACGAAGTGAAAAAGTGTAATTAAATTGCTTTTGTTGTCGGGGATTGTTGAGCTGGTGCACGTACAACGACTTCAGCCCCTTCGGCAGAGAGTACTAAATCGATATCTTCCTCAGGGATGCAGCAGCAAGGAAGACACTCATCTTGTTCCAGTGTAACAAGTGGTTCACGAAAGTAGCTAACCTTACCGCTTTTTACTTTAGTTTTACACTGTCCACAAAAGCCACTGCGACATTCAGAGAAGATTTTGACTTTCTTTAGCTCTAATGCTTCAAGCAAGCTGATGTGTTGCTCAGTAAACAGCAACACAGGCATGCCTTGAAGGCTCACAATCGGAGCCTTCTTAAAGCGAGCTTGACTAAAGTTTTGTGACTTAAAGGTCAAAGTCAGAGAACTCATCATCATCGATAGAAGAATCGATTTGGCCAACAAGATAAGAAGAGACTTCTACTTCTTGTGGGGCTACTTGTACTGAATCACTTTCTAACCAGTTCTTCATCCATGGAAGAGGGTTGGTTTGCTCTGGATATGGCGATGCAAAATTAACGGCTTTCATGCGCTCGTTGGTGATGTATTCAACATACTGGCACAGAATATGTTCGTTTAGCCCAATCATTGAACCATCTTTGAATAGGTATTTAGCCCACTCTTTTTCTTGCTCAGCGGCTTTGATAAAGATATCGATAGCCGTCTGCTCGCACTCTTTAGCGATTTCAGCCATTTCAGGGTCGTCTTTACCAGCGTGCATGATCTTCAAGATATGCTGAGTGCTGTTTAGATGCAGGGCTTCGTCACGAGCGATAAGACGAATGATTTTCGCATTACCTTCCATGACCTTACGCTCTGCAAATGCGAACGAGCAAGCAAAGCTGACATAAAAACGGATAGCTTCAAGTACGTTGACCGATACCATACATAGGTAAAGGGCTTTTTTGATTTCACGTTTAGTGACTTCAATGATCTCACCATCAATTTCGTGACTACCTTCGCCCAACAAATGATAAGCCTGGCTCAGCTTGATCAAGTGATCGTAGTAGTTAGCGATATCACTTGCGCGCTTTAAAATCTCATCATTTTCAACGATGTCATCAAACACAACTGAAGGATCGTTAACGATATTACGAATAATATGAGTGTAAGAGCGCGAGTGAATAGTCTCAGAAAATGACCAGGTTTCAATCCAAGTCTCTAGCTCAGGTAGTGATACCAATGGCAAGAAGGCAACGTTTGGCGAACGACCTTGGATTGAATCAAGTAGTGTTTGATACTTAAGGTTCGAGATGAAGATATGCTTTTCATGCTCTGGTAGTGCCGCGTAGTCGATTTTGTCACGGCTGACATCGACTTCTTCTGGACGCCAGAAGAACGAAAGCTGCTTTTCGATCAGCTTTTCAAAAACTTCATATTTCTGTTGATCATAACGCGCTACGTTAACTGACTGCCCAAGAAACATAGGCTCTAGCATTGCGTTGTTAGGAGTTTGACAAAATGTTGAATAGGCCATTTTTCTATCTTCCGATAATGGGGGCTAAGCCCCCTTAAATTAACGTTTAATACTAATGATTAACTCTTGGGTTAAATCTTACATGCGCCGCCAGCGCAACTGTCATCTTCTTTCTCAATGGCAGTGATATCGTCATGACTATCTGAAGCCCCATCACGAGTATTGTGATAGTAAAGTGTCTTCACACCATATTTGTAAGCGGTTAATAAGTCTTTCAATAGTACCTTCATGGGTACTCTGCCACCCTCAAATCGAGTCGGGTCGTAGTTAGTGTTAGCTGAAATAGACTGATCGACAAATTTCTGCATCAATCCTACCAACTGCAAATAACCATCGTTATTAGGCATTTGCCATAATAACTCGTAGCTATACTGATATTTTTCAAAGTCAGGTACAACTTGCTTTAGCTGGCCATCTTTACTCGCTTTAACACTAATTAAACCGCGTGGTGGCTCAATACCGTTAGTAGCGTTAGAGATCTGTGAAGAGGTCTCTGATGGCATTAGCGCTGACAGGGTAGAGTTACGTAGACCGTGTGTCTTGATCTCTTCACGTAATGTTTCCCAGTCTAGATGTAATGGCTCGTCGCAGATCTTATCTAGATCACGCTTGTAGGTATCAATCGGTAAAATACCCTTAGCATAAGTTGTTTCATGGAACGAGGGGCAAGCACCTTGTTCTTGAGCAAGCTTCATAGAGGCTTTCAATAAATAGAATTGAATCGCTTCAAAAGTCTTGTGGGTAATGCCGTTAGCAGAACCGTCTGAGTAACGTACGCCTTCTTTTGCTAGGTAATTAGCGAAGTTAATTACGCCAATACCCAGTGTGCGGCGGTTCATCGATGCTTTTTCAGCAGAGATGATTGGGTAGTCTTGATAATCAAGTAAGTTATCGAGTGCACGCACGGCAAGATCAGCTAGTGGCTCAAGCTCCTCTAACTTCTTAATAGCACCTAAGTTCAATGCTGATAGTGTACAAAGTGCAATCTCACCGTCTGGATCGTTAATGTTATTTAACGGTTTAGTTGGCAAGGCAATTTCAAGACACAAGTTAGACTGACGTACAGGCGCAACCTTAGAGTCAAATGGACTATGAGTATTGCAGTGGTCAACGTTTTGAATGTAGATCCGGCCAGTCGAAGCGCGCTCTTGCATCATTAATGAGAACAGCTCTACAGCTTTTATCTGTTTTTTACGAATGCTGCTATCAGCTTCATATTTAAGGTACAGACGTTCGAACTCTTCTTGATCTTCAAAGAATGCATCGTACATTCCAGGCACATCTGATGGGCTAAATAAGCTGATCATGCCGCCCTGAATTAGGCGCTGATACATCACCTTGTTGATTTGAACGCCGTAGTCTAAGTGACGAATACGGTTATCATCAACACCACGGTTATTCTTTAATACCAATAGTGATTCAACTTCAAGATGCCACATTGGATAGAATAGGGTCGCTGCACCACCACGTACGCCGCCTTGAGAACAAGACTTAACCGCTGTTTGGAAGTACTTATAAAATGGTAAGCAACCTGTGTGGAAAGCTTCACCACCGCGAATAGGGCTACCTAGTGCGCGAATACGGCCTGCATTGACACCAATACCAGCACGTTGAGATACATACTTAACAATTGACGATGAGGTCGCGTTAATTGAATCTAGGCTATCGCCACATTCAATTAGAACGCATGAACTGAACTGACGAGTTGGCGTACGTACACCTGCCATGATAGGTGTAGGTAGCGAAATTTTAAATAATGAAGTTGCATCATAAAAGTCTTTAACGTACTTAAGGCGCGTCTCTTTGGGATACTTTGCGAATAGGCAAGCTGCAACCAAGATATACAGGAACTGAGCACTTTCATAAATTTCGTGGCTAACACGGTTTTGTACAAGATACTTACCCTCAAGCTGCTTTACAGCGGCATAAGAGAAGTTCATGTCTCGCCAGTGATCGATATAGGTATCAAGAATTTCAATCTCTTCTTGAGAGTAATCTTCAAGAATGTGAGCATCGTACTTACCGAGCTCAACTAAATTGACCACGTGGTCATAAAGCTTAGGAGGTTCAAACTGGCCAAAGGCTTTCTTACGTAAATGGAACACAGCAAGTCGTGCAGAAAGGAACTGATAATCAGGTGCTTCTGGTGAAATTAAGTCAGCTGCTGCTTTAATGATAGTCTCATGGATGGCTTCAGTTGCAATGCCGTCGAAAAATTGCAGGTGAGAACGGAGTTCTACTTCTGATACAGAGACATTATTAAGTCCCTTTGCCGCCCATTCAATAACGCGATGGATTTTGTCGAGATCGATAGTCTCACGTTCGCCACTACGCTTTGTGACTGTCATATTGCTATTCATTAAAGATAGACCTTGATTTTTATATTTATGAAAGTGACCAGTTCAGGTTCACCCTACGTTTCCCTGTAAACAAACAGTTTTTAACCGTAAAAACGGAGAGTTCCTTTTTGTTGACACAAACGACTTAATAGTGCCTGTTATTGTCACTCACACACAATATATGGTGTTTTGAGATTCAATAGCTACAAGATAGTGAGGTTATGGTATTTTTGCAAGTGGGAATTTATTGGACAAGTTGTGGATATCTTGGGGGTAATTGAACCTGTTAGTAATGGCTAACCCTTAAAGCTTGTTTTGATTTGATTTCCTCGGTGAAGAGTAATATTTGAGCAAATAAAAATGATCCATAAGATCGCTGCTAACTTGTGCGATCCTAACCGATCATTTGAGTACTTTTTTATGACGCTTAATAACTTAATTAACAAAGATTTTAAAGCAGCATATAAAGGGTGAATACGCTAGCGCTTATAGCAAAAAAAATCGGCTAAGCTGTCACCGTTTTCAAAACTTAAGTCAGCAGGCCAAAGACTCGGTTCGTCATCTGGTCCGATATACCCCCAGACCGCTAAACCTGAGATCATATTCGCCGCCTTAGCAGCGATAAGATCACGTTCAGCATCGCCTAAATAAAGAATATGCTCAGGTAAAACCCTAAGCTGCTGTGCTGCTAACAGCATAGGAGCTGTATGGGGCTTTGAATGTTGAGTGGTATCGCCGCTGACCACAGCAGGCATTTTTGCTGTTAAACCGAGTTTATCTAATAGAGGCCTTGCAAAGCGCGCTGGCTTGTTGGTGACGACCCCAAAGGGGATGGAAAGCTGGCTAAGCGTGTCCAGTAACCTATCTAACCCCTTAAATAAATCGCAATTATCTCCGTTAATCAGCTCATAATTGTCGAAAAGAGATTGCTGTAATGAAGGAATGCTTGCGTCATCAATGGCGGGGATGGCAGCTTTAATCATTGCGACACTGCCATGTGAGGCGCTCGCTCTAATGGCTTCAAATGGCACACGACTGTGACCATTCGCGGCTAAAGCCATATTAAGTGCCTCAATCATTTCTGGTGCCGTATCAGCGAGTGTGCCATCTAAATCAAATAGCACACCTTTAATAGTAAGTGCCTGTGCTTTAGTCATTTTTAACCGTAGCTATCATGTAGTTAACTTCAAGGCTCTTGGTGTATCTGAAGATGTCAGTAATAGGGTTATAGGTAATACCCACAGCATCTGTACAAAATAGCTCGGCGTTATCAGCCAAACCAATTAACTCTGATGGTTTGATAAATTTATTATGATCATGTGTGCCAACAGGCAACATCTTTAATAGGTATTCAGCACCTAGAATGGTTTCAACATAGGCACGGATGTTGCGGTTAATGGTTGAGAAAAACACAAAACCACCTGGTTTAACCATATCGGCGCAAGCTTGAATAACAGAGCTAGGGTCAGGAACATGCTCAAGCATTTCCATGCAAGTGACGACATCATAATGACCACGGTGTTGGTCTCTGTGTGCTTCAGCGGTATTTTTTACATAGTTAATCTCGACGCCTGTTTCTAGTGCGTGAAGTCTGGCGACATCAAGTGGTTCATCACCCATGTCTAGGCCAGTTACGTTAGCGCCAATTTTTGCCATGCTTTCAGACAAAATTCCGCCGCCACAGCCGACATCGAGAATTTGTTTACCAAAAATACCGCCTGCTGTTTGGTCAATATAGTTAAGGCGAAGTGGATTTAAGTTATGCAGTGGCTTAAATTCGCCGTTAGGGTCCCACCAAGTGGCGGCCATTTTCTCAAACTTCGCGATCTCTTGTGGATCAACATTATTATGTGTTTGCACTTAAATTACCTCAGAGCGAAAAATCTGTCTTTGGGCCACATTATAATGAATAGCACCAAGAAACAAAGCAGTTATGGAGCTGTTTGTTACTTATTGAACAAACTGAACAATTAATGCGCCTATGTCTTGATTTTAATCAAGTGAATTAGCTTTTTTGGCTTATTTAAAATGAATCGATATTTGGGTCTAGCGCCATAAAATAACTGTGTTAGAATGCCAAATCACGTTTTCAAGCATAGCTATTCTAGGAAATAGGAATAGCACGCTAAATTTCAGGGGATCGAGCAGTTTATGACTGATCTGGCTTCATCTATAACACCAATTAATATTGAAGACGAATTAAAAAATTCATACTTAGATTACGCTATGAGCGTAATTGTTGGCCGTGCACTGCCTGACGTTCGTGACGGTTTAAAACCGGTACATCGCCGCGTATTATTCGCCATGAGCGAATTGAAAAACGACTGGAATAAGCCTTATAAAAAGTCTGCCCGTGTCGTAGGTGATGTAATCGGTAAATATCACCCACATGGTGATACAGCGGTATATGACACAATCGTTCGTTTGGCCCAGCCTTTCTCTATGCGCTATCCACTTATTGACGGTCAAGGTAACTTCGGTTCAGTTGACGGCGATGCGGCGGCAGCAATGCGTTATACCGAAATCCGTATGGACAAGGTGGCACATCAGCTTTTAGCCGATCTAGAGAAAGAGACCGTTGACTTTGTGCCAAACTACGATGGCACCGAGTTTATTCCTGCTGTTTTACCTACACGGATCCCAACACTGCTGGTGAACGGTTCGTCAGGTATTGCTGTTGGTATGGCAACGAACATTCCTCCGCATAACATAAGCGAAGTGATTGCTGGTTGCTTAGCGCTAATCGAAGATCCTGCCTTATCTATTGAACAGCTGATGGACTACATTCCGGGTCCTGACTTCCCAACGGCTGCAATCATTAATGGCCGCAAGGGCATTATCGATGCATATAAGACAGGCCGTGGCCGCGCAGTGATGCGTGCACGTGCAGATATTGAAGAAGAGAATAGTCGTGAGCGTATTATTGTTCACGAAATTCCTTATCAAGTTAACAAAGCGCGTTTAATTGAAAAAATTGCCGAGCTTGTTAAAGATAAGAAAATTGAAGGTATCAGTGGCTTACGCGACGAGTCTGATAAAGACGGTATGCGTATTGTTATCGAAATCAAGCGTGGCGAAGTGGGTGAGGTTGTACTAAATAACCTTTATGCACAGACCCAAATGCAGTGCTCTTTTGGTATTAACATGGTTGCACTGACCAATGGTCAGCCTAAACTATTTAACCTTAAAGAGATGCTAGAGTGCTTTATTCTTCACCGTCGTGAAGTGGTAACGCGTCGTACGGTATTTGAACTGCGTAAAGCACGCGAACGCGCTCACATCCTTGAAGCGTTAGCGGTTGCATTAGCTAACATCGATCCAATTATTGCGTTGATTAAAGCCTCTCCAACGCCTGCTGAAGCAAAAGTTAAACTTGTTGCACAAGGCTGGGAGCTTGGACATGTTAAAGGCATGCTTGAAAAAGCAGGCGATGACGCAGCTCGTCCAGAATGGCTTGAACCAGAGTTCGGGATCCGTGACGACCAGTACTACCTGACTGAGCAGCAAGCTCAAGCGATCCTTGAACTACGTTTACACCGTTTAACCGGTCTAGAACATGACAAGATCATTGCTGAATATGAAGAGCTTCTAGAAATTATTGCTGCACTACTATTTATTCTTGGTAGTCCACAACGTTTGATGGAAGTGATTAAAGAAGAGCTTGAAGAAGTATTAACAAACTTTGGTGATGAGCGACGTACTGTTATTAACGCTAACGAAGTTGATATGAGTCTTGAAGATCTAATCAATGAAGAAGACGTTGTTGTGACGCTTTCTCACTTAGGTTATGCCAAATATCAAGTACTGTCTGATTACCAAGCCCAGCGTCGTGGTGGTAAAGGTAAAGCTGCAACTAAAGTGAAAGACGAAGATTTCGTTGAGAAACTATTGGTTGCTAACACCCATGATACCATCTTGTGCTTCTCTGATTTTGGTAAGATGTACTGGCTTAAAGTCTATCAATTACCATTGGCAAGCCGTACAGCTCGTGGTCGCCCAATCGTTAACCTATTGCCATTGGCTGAAGGTGAGCGTATTACTGCAATTCTACCTGTACGTGAATATGCTGAAGATAAGTACATTATCATGGCAACATCACACGGTACGGTTAAGAAAACTGCACTAACGGCTTACAGCAATCCTCGTGCAAACGGTATTATTGCGGTTAACCTAAAAGATGGCGATCAGCTGATTGGTGTTGATATTACCGATGGTAATGACGATATCATGCTGTTCTCTAACGAAGGTAAAGTTGTCCGTTTTAACGAGAAGGCTCGTAGCTCTGAAACTGGTGAAGTTAAGATTGATCCAGAAACAGGCGAAGAGGTTGTTGCGCTACGTGCTATGGGACGTACTGCAACGGGTGTGCGTGGTATTAAGCTGGAAGATGGCCAAACGGTTGTATCGCTAATCGTACCTAAAGGCGATGGTGCAATCTTAACGGTAACTGAAAACGGTTACGGTAAGCGTACTGATCTATCTGAGTACCCAGCGAAGAGCCGCGGTACTAAAGGTGTGGTTTCAATTAAAGTTAGCGAACGTAACGGCGCCGTAGTGGGTGCAGTACAAGTTGGCGGCAATGATGAAATCATGTTGATCAGTAACAAAGGTACCTTGGTAAGAACACCTGCTGAAGGTGTATCGACCATTGGCCGTAACACCCAGGGCGTTACTATCATCCGTACAGCGGAAGATGAAAAAGTCGTGGGCCTACAGCGTATCGATGAAATTCAAGTTCCTGAAGTTGAGCTAGATGAAGAGGGAAACCCAATCATCACTGAAGCGACTGCAGAAACTGAAGGTCAAGCTGATGTAAGCACTACTGATGTATCAGATGCAGCAGCGCAGAGCGATGAAACGCCAACAACTGAAGACTAATATCAAACAATTTGATGATTAATCTCAATAAAAAAGGATGCTATTGGCATCCTTTTTTGTTTTCGGCATCAACATAAATACAGGGGGACTTTTTAGAATCAAAGCTCTGCAATATACATCCCTTGAGTATTCTATATTGCTCTATTTATAGTATTAAATGAGGCGTCAATTACCTGCTTTATCGGCTTGCTTAAAAGCATCACGCCAAAACTCAGAGCTTAATTTCGCAATAACTCGTGACTCGCCATTTAATAACATAGCCATACCGATATTTAACTCTGGAGAGTAGGAAACTTCAGCGACATAACCAGCAACCCAGCCCGCATGATAAATAAGTGGTCGACCGTCAAACTCATATACGCGCCAGCCTTTGCCGTAATGGGCGCTATTAAGATACGCTCGCCAATCACGACGATGCAACTCTTTGGTGGTCTTGACCCCTGGGGTGGTTACATCTAGCAGTACCGTTTCACTGAGCACCTCAGGATTTTGGCCTAAATTTGCTATAAGCCATTTTGATAGATCAGTAATACTGGCATTAACACCTGCGGCGGGAGCCAGTTGATAATAATTTGATTTTACCTTTACTTGTTTAAAGCCATATTTTGTTTTGATATGAGGCTCTGCGCGATTGCTGGTTTGTTGAAAAGCGTTAAAGCCAACCGATGCGGTGTCCATCGCTAACGGCGAGAAAATGCGTTGTTGCAGTAAGTCTGAGTAACTGGATGCAGATTGCTGCTCAATTGCGGTTTGGATAAAGGAGAACGCGACATTTTGGTAGCCATAACATACGCCGGGTTTACAGATAGGGGTTAGCTCATCAAACTTGCTGATGATTTTAGTCACCTTGACGTTACTATCGACTAGGTTGTCATAACTATTGGGCATTAAGCCTGTGCTGTGGCCGATTACGTGGCCGAGATTAATTTGCTTAGCCATCTGCTGTTTAGCTAAAGTGAATTCGGGTAAATAGTTCACTATAGGTTGTTGCCAGTCTAACTTATTTTCTTCAACCAATATGCTCGCTAACGTACCTGCAAAGGTTTTAGAAACAGAAGCGAGTCTAAACACGGTATTAGCATTAACATTTTTGTTGCTGCCTTTGCTGCGCTTGCCATAACTGCTTAATTTGATCACTTTGTCAGCATCAACGATGACAAAAGCGCCGCCGGGCACTTTATTGACTTTTAACTCTCGATGGAAACGTTGTTTGAAGCTATCAGCAAGCGCCGTATATTGAGAGGGGGCGGCATAGGCATGATGCAGAGTAAAAGTCGCACCGATTGATAATGTGCCGATAACCAACATCGATTTAAAAAACATGGACAGATCCAATATGCCGTTAAAACGGTCTGTTTAGTATATTCGTTGCAACTTAACCAACTAACAATGCATGTTTATGCTGATTGCTATCTGTTATTGTTAAGTACAAAATATTAGGCTACTCGTTGTGTGAGTAAGTGGTGTATCTAAGTGAGTGGTGTCATCAATACTCACAATTCGCTACCCACAATTCGCTACTCACATCTAGCCTAGGTATTATTTTAACGATAATGCTAACAAAAGCAGTTATTAAATTTATAAATAGTGACTTGCTTACATCAACGTTAAGAGTGATTTTATTTTTATGTTAGCTTCTAAAGCGTTGGGATATAATGCTAAAAAGAATGCTAATACTCCACTATTTCTACTGATAATAATAGAAGGACAATACTGTGAGCGCGATTTTTAACTTCTGTGCAGGCCCTGCCATGTTACCCGCACCTGTAATGCAAAAGGCTCAGAAAGAGCTATTGAACTGGAATGACCAAGGTGTTTCCGTTATGGAGGTGAGTCATCGAAGTAAAGAATTTATCGCGTTAACTGAACAAGCTGACACTGATTTACGTCAGTTAATGGATATACCGGCCAATTATCACGTGTTGTTTATGCATGGTGGTGGTCGCGGCCAATTTTCGGCTGTTGTGAATAATTTTTTAGGCAACAATGGAAAAGCACTCTATTTAGTCGATGGTAGCTGGTCTCAGGCGGCGGTTGAAGAAGCAAAAAAAATAGCCGGTGAAGACAATGTTGATGTTATCGACATTGTCAGTGTTGTAGAGGGAAAGAAACAGATCTCGCTTCCTGACCTGACTCAAATTGATAAAGATTACCGATATGTACACTACTGTCCAAATGAGACCGTTGATGGTATCGAAATTTTTGAAAGCATTAACAGTCCTTGGCCTGTTATTGCTGATATGTCATCTAATATTTTGTCACGTACAATCGACGTGAGTCAGTTCGGGCTAATTTATGCTGGCGCGCAAAAGAACATTGGTCCATCGGGCTTAAGTATCGTTATTGTGCGTGATGATATGCTTTCTTTATCGAGCTTGCCGCAATCGTCAATTATGGATTATCGCTTAGCGGTTAAACATGACTCCATGTACAACACGCCACCGACGTTTGCTTGGTATTTGGCCGCAGAAGTCTTTAGCTGGTTGAAAAGTGTTGGTGGTGTTTCCCAGATGGAACAGATCAATATTGAAAAGGCTGCGCGCCTATATCAGTGTATTGATGAATTAGGTTTTTATGTCAGTGACGTTGCAAAACAAAATCGAAGCCGCATGAATGTCACTTTTAAACTGACAAATGCTGATTTAGATTCGAAGTTTCTAGAGGATGCAAAAGCTGCAGGCCTCGTAGCCTTAAAAGGTCATCGAAGCGTTGGTGGTATGCGGGCTAGTTTATACAATGCTATGCCATTGGCCGGTGTAGATGCGTTAGTTAACTTTATGAAAGCGTTTGCTGCGAAACATAGCTAGACATCGTTTAAAACTAAATCAAAAAAGCCGATAATAGCGATATTATCGGCTTTTTAGTTATTGTTCTAATGAGGTTCACGTTAAATTTAATCAAGCTTGAACGAATCGTTTACCTCTATACTAAGAAATCACTTTCGCAATTGATTCTGCGAGGTAATCAATATTCCCAGTTCCAATGCCTGCAATACTAATCCGGCTTGAGTCTACCATGTAGACGCTATAATGCTCTTGCAGTTCAGCAACCTCTGTTGGGGTTATCCCAAGAAAAGAGAACATGCCTTTTTGCTTGGCGATAAAGTCAAAGTTACGTTGAACGCCTTTCTCTTTAAGCTTATTAACCAGCATTACACGGTTACCGTTAATACGCTCACGCATTACGGTTAATTCGTTTAACCATTCTTGTTTTAGTGTGTCTGAACCTAAAATGGTTTCGACAATAGCAGCGCCATGAGCTGGCGGCATTGAGTAGATACAACGTACTACGTACAAAAGCACTGAAAATGCGATATCTGCGCGTATTGCATCACTGCCGATAATTGAGCAGGATCCAATTCGTTCACGGTATAAGCCAAAATTCTTAGAGCAAGAACTACACAGGATCATATTGTTAACCGCTGCAGCCATTTTACGCACGCCATAGGCATCTTCATCAACACCATCACCAAAACCCTGGTAAGCCATATCGATAAGAGGAGTGAAACCTTGTCGACTGGTGAGTGAAATAATCTCATCCCACTGTGATGGACTTAAGTCCATACCACTTGGGTTATGACAGCATGCATGCAGTAGCACAACATCTTCTTCGCTCACCTTGGCCAAGGCGGCTTTCATCTCGTCAAACTTGAGTGACTTTGTATCGTAGTTATAATAGGGATAGGTTTTAACTGTGATCCCCGCCGCTTCAAACAGGCCAGTATGATTTGCCCAAGTAGGATCGCTAACCCAGAGTATGGCATTTGGATTGCATCGCTTGATAAAATCAGCAGCAACTCGAAGTGCCCCAGTACCGCCAGGGGTCGACACTGTACGAACTCGGTTGGCTAAAATAACCGGGTTATCTAAACCAAAAGCGAGCTCAGTAATTAACCTGTTGAAATCACCTGAACCTGTAGGGCCGATGTAAACTTTAGTTGACTCTGTCTCTAATCTAAACTTTTCTGCTTTTTTAACACAAGACAAAATTGGGGTGTGACCCGACTCATCTTTATAGACTCCAACACCTAAGTCTACTTTTTGGCAATGGTCATCTTCACGATATTTAGTCAGTAACCCAAGGATTGGATCGGCAGGCATAGCGGTCAATTTGTTGAACATGGCTCCATTTACCTTCTCTGTTGTTGGCTGTTTTATTGATCATTATCTTTATTAACTTAGAGTAACGTATATAACCTAGCGATGAACAGTATTGCGGTATATTTTGATCCTGAAAGTTGTTGGAATATTATGATTCCACTTAAAGTTAATAGGTAATAATTGGCTGTTGTAAGCCGAGTGAAACTGTGAATTATTACTACTTGAGTATAATTTGTCTTGTAAAGGATGATTTTTATAAAAAAGTGTTGAATCCTGCGCAGCAATGAGTAACTTTATATCTACGAAGTTCAAACAAACGCGTAGACGGCTGTCATTTTGTCGTGATGACCTTAAATCCTATCAAATTAGGAGTAATGCTGTCTTGCATGAACATCTACTGTTAACCCGCAGGCGAGTTTGACTCCTGCAGTAATAATAAGAAGTACGCAATGAATCAATTACGTTTAGAGCCGATAAAAAAAGTATCAGGTACGGTTAATATTCCTGGTTCAAAGAGCATTTCAAATCGTGCTTTATTATTGGCGACTCTCGCTAGTGGAACCACGACACTCACCAATTTACTCGACTCAGACGATATTCGTTATATGTTGGCCTCACTTAAGCAACTCGGCGTCAACTATCGTTTATCGAATAACAATACCGTGTGTGAATTAGATGGCTTAGCCGGTACTTTAAACGCGAGTGAGCCGCAAAGCTTGTTTTTAGGAAACGCAGGTACAGCAATGCGCCCATTATGTGCTGCACTAACATTAGGCCAAGGTGAGTTTACGTTAACAGGTGAGCCGCGTATGGAAGAGCGTCCTATTGGCGATCTGGTCGATGCGCTGCGCCAACTCGGTGCCGAAGTGAGTTACCTTAAAAATGAGGGTTTTCCGCCACTGCATATTACCTCAACGGGGTTAAATGGTGGCAATGTTGAGATAGCTGGCGATCTGTCCAGCCAGTTTTTAACCGCACTGCTGATGGTTGCACCGCTAGCTCAAGACGATGTAAATATTCAAATTAAAGGTGAGCTAGTCTCAAAACCTTATATCGATATTACCTTAGCCTTAATGGAGCAGTTTGGCGTTAAGGTTACAAATAACGACTACGCTTCATTTGAGATCAAGACTGGTCAACGTTATGTCTCTCCAGGCAAAGTACTGGTTGAAGGTGACGCGTCATCGGCTTCTTATTTTCTTGCCGCCGGTGCGATTCAAGGTGGAGAAGTTAAGGTCACAGGTGTAGGCAAGCTCAGCATTCAAGGTGATGTTAAGTTTGCAGACGTACTCGAAAAAATGGGGGCTGAGATAGAGTGGGGCGATGATTATATTATTGCTCGTCAAGCTAAGCTAACAGCAGTTGATCTTGATATGAACCATATACCAGACGCAGCAATGACAATTGCGACGGCGGCACTGTTTGCGACCGGTACAACCCGTATTCGTAATATTTATAATTGGCGGATTAAAGAAACCGACCGTTTAGCGGCAATGGCAACTGAACTGCGAAAGGTCGGTGCTATAGTCGATGAAGGACATGACTATATCAGCGTAACGCCACCCGCTAAGCTAAATACTGCAGCAATTGATACCTATAATGATCACCGAATGGCGATGTGTTTCTCTATGATGGCGTTTGCGGATTGCGGGATCACCATTAATGAGCCTGAATGTACCTCTAAGACATTCCCAGATTATTTCAAACAATTTAACGCGCTTGCTAGATAAGCGTTACCCCAACAAGCAGTAATACGCTTCAGGTTAACCTTGGCTAACCTGAAGATTTGCTGAACCAAGTTCCCGAATATTTGAATTTTTTGCCGCTTTCTAAACTTACATGGTTTATAATGCGCGCGCTCATTTTTCGGTTATATCAAGGAAGATGGAATTTCTTGTGGAGGATTTTATGTCAGAAAGGGCGCCTGTTGTCACTGTTGACGGCCCAAGCGGTGCGGGAAAAGGTACTATTAGTCAGTTACTTGCTGAGCGATTAGGCTACAAGTTACTCGATAGTGGTGCGATTTACCGTGTATTAGCCTTAGCCGCTATTCATCACAACGTAGAACTAGATAATGAAGAGTCGTTAACCTTACTTGCCGCACATTTAGATGTGCAGTTTGTGACGGGTAATGAAGCTAAAGGGATTAAAGTCGTTTTAGAGGGTGAGGATGTATCAATAACCATCCGCAGCCAAGAATGCTCTAACGCGGCATCAAAAGTTGCGGCATTCCCACGAGTTAGGGAAGCGCTATTGCGTCGTCAGCGTGCATTTGCAGAAGCACCAGGCTTGATTGCTGACGGCCGTGATATGGGAACGATCGTATTTCCAGCTACGCCAGCTAAATTGTATTTGACAGCAACGGCGGAAGAAAGGGCGCAAAGGCGCTATAATCAGTTGCAGGACAAGGGCTTCGATGTTAATATCGATCAACTTTTGTCTGAGATAAAAGAGCGTGACGACCGCGATATGAATCGTAGTGTCGCTCCTTTGGTACCTGCCGAAGACGCACTGATTATCGATACGACTAACATTAATATTGAAGATGTGTTGGACTTAGCACTAACGCATATTCATCAAAAGCTCCAAGTACCAGCGTAAGCGGGTACTTAACTATTCGTCACATGGATGAGATGAATTATTATACTGACTCCACGTCCAGGATGGTCCGTGGTTTATTAAAGAAAGTAACTTAAACATGACTGAATCTTTTGCTGATCTATTTGAACAATCCCTTGAAACTCTAGAGTTCCGTCCAGGTTCTATCGTACGTGGTGTAGTTGTAGCCATCGAAAACGGTATGGTACTTGTTGACGCAGGTCTTAAGTCTGAAAGCCCAATCCCAGCTGAACAGTTCAAGAACGCTCAAGGCGCTCTAGAAATCGCAGTTGGCGACGAAGTTGACGTAGCACTTGACTCTGTAGAAGATGGTTTCGGTGAGACTCAACTTTCTCGTGAGAAAGCTAAGCGTCACGAAGCTTGGATCGTTCTAGAAAAAGCGTACGAAGATGCTGAAACTGTAATCGGTATCATCAATGGTAAGGTTAAAGGCGGTTTCACTGTTGAATTAAACGGTATCCGTGCATTCCTACCAGGTTCTCTAGTTGACGTTCGCCCAGTTCGCGATACAGCTCACCTAGAAAACAAAGAATTAGAATTCAAAGTTATCAAGCTTGACCAGAAGCGTAACAACGTTGTTGTTTCTCGTCGTGCAGTTATCGAATCAGAAAGCAGTGCAGAGCGTGATGCTCTTCTTGAGAACCTTCAAGAAGGTCAAGCAGTTAAGGGTATCGTTAAGAACCTTACTGACTACGGTGCATTCGTTGATCTTGGTGGTGTTGACGGTCTTCTACATATCACTGATATGGCTTGGAAGCGTGTTAAGCACCCATCTGAAATCGTTAATGTTGGTGACGAAATCAACGTTAAAGTTCTTAAGTATGACCGTGAGCGTACACGCGTATCACTAGGTCTTAAGCAACTTGGCGAAGATCCATGGTTAGAAATCAGCAAGCGCTACCCAGAAAACACCCGTTTGACTGGTCGCGTAACTAACCTAACTGACTACGGTTGTTTCGTTGAAATTGAAGAAGGCGTTGAAGGTCTTGTTCACGTTTCTGAAATGGATTGGACTAACAAGAACATCCACCCATCTAAGGTTGTTAACCTAGGTGATGAAGTTGAAGTTCTAGTTCTTGACATCGATGAAGAGCGTCGTCGTATCTCTCTTGGTCTTAAGCAATGTAAAGTTAACCCATGGGATGATTTCGCTGAGCGTTTCAACAAAGGCGACAAGGTTTCTGGTAAGATCAAGTCAATCACTGACTTCGGTATCTTCATCGGTCTTGACGGCGGCATCGACGGTCTAGTTCACCTTTCTGACATTTCTTGGAACGGTACTGGCGAAGATGCAGTTTCTGAATACAAGAAAGGCGATGAAATCCACGCTGTAGTTCTTTCTGTAGACCCAGAGCGCGAGCGCATCAGTTTAGGCGTTAAGCAAACTGAAGACGATCCATTCAACGCATACCTTGCTGATAAGAAGAAAGGTGTTGTAGTAAATGGTGTTGTTACTGCAGTTGACGCAAAAGGTGTTACAATTGAACTAGCTGAGACTGTTGAAGGTTACCTTCGCGTTTCAGATATCTCTCGTGAGCGTATCGAAGATGCATCAACAGTTTACTCTGTAGGTGACAAAGTCGAGTCTAAGTTCATGGGTGTGGATCGTAAGAACCGCACTATCAGCCTATCTATCCGTGCGAAAGATGAAGCTGAAGAGAAAGAAGCAATGGCTAGCTTGAACAGCCAAGATGACGCTGTAATGAGCAGCGCTATGGCTGAAGCGTTCAAAGCAGCTCGTAAATAATCGCCTTGACGTTCAGGGGTGCTTGCACCCCTAAAAGGTGACTGTATTTGGCTTGATAATAGAGGGTATAGGATGACTAAGTCCGAGCTAATCGAAAAACTTGCCACTAGGCAGTCGCAGCTGTCTGCGAAAGAAGTGGAAGCCGCTATCAAAGAAATGTTGGAGCAAATGGCTGATACATTGGAAACTGGAGATCGTATAGAGATCCGTGGATTTGGTAGTTTCTCACTTCATTATCGTGCACCACGCACTGGCCGTAACCCAAAGACTGGTACTTCAGTCGAATTGGAAGGCAAGTATGTACCGCACTTTAAGCCAGGCAAAGAACTGCGCGAACGTGTTGATGCAATCAACGCGTAATTTACATCGTATTAAAAGCCTCCATTAGGAGGCTTTTTTATACCTAAAACTTAGGTATAACTAGCTAGTTTACTCATTTTCTTAGATAATCAAAGCTTACCAACGCGTTCATGGAGCTTAACGTGAAGTCATTTATCATTGCCTTTTTAGTCGCTGCATTTTTTTTCTTAGCGCTTATTTTTGGTGCTCGTAACGAACAAGTCGTGACAATTAGTTACTTTGTTGCTCAAGGTGAATTTAGATTACCTGTGGTTCTTGCATTTGTGTTTTTAGCTGGCTTTCTAGTGAGCTGGATATTTGCCATGTACCATATCGCGGGTCTTAAATTAGCCCTACGTCGTGCGAATAAAAAGTTGCACAACGCTCAAGAGAAACAAGAATTAAATCAAGCAACTGAATCTAAAGTTAAGACCATGGTTGTTAATCCAAGCGCAGACAAAGAAGTAGACGCTTAATATGTTAGAGATCCTCTTTCTGCTTCTTCCTATAGCTGCCGGGTATGGTTGGTATATGGGACGCAGAAGTGTCAGGCAAAAACAGACAAATCAAAGAAAGCAGCTAAGTCGTGACTACTTCACAGGGCTTAACTTTCTTTTGTCGAACGAATCAGATAAAGCGGTTGATTTGTTTATCAGCATGCTTGATGTAGACGATGACACTATTGATACCCATCTCTCCTTAGGTTCGCTATTTAGAAAGCGAGGCGAAGTAGATCGCTCGATCCGCATTCATCAAAACCTTATCGCAAGACCAAGCCTCACCACTGAGCAACGAGATCTAGCCATGATGGAACTGGGTAAGGATTATCTCGCTGCAGGTTTTTATGACAGAGCAGAAGAGATCTTTATCAATCTCGTTAATCAGGACGATCATAGTGAAGAAGCTGAAACTCAACTGATTGCTATCTATCAAGTGACCAAAGATTGGCAAAAAGCGATAGATATTATCAAGAAGTTGAAGCGTAAACGTCAGCACGACCTTAAACACGATACTGCGCATTTTTACTGTGAACTCGCCGACGAGACTGAAGATGTCGCATTAAAACTTAAGAACCTTCAGCTAGCGATTAAGCAAGATAGTCGATGTGCACGAGCCTTGTTAGCACTTGCGGAGCAATACTTAAAGCAAGAAGAGTTTAAGGCATGCAAGCAAAGCATAGAGAAATTGCTCACCACTGATATCGATTTTTTGCCTGATGCATTAGCAATCGCAAAACAAGCCTACTTAGTGACCAATGATAGCAGCGGTTATCAAGAGCTTCTAAGAGAAGCAATAGAGAATGGTGCTGGTGCCAGTATAACCATAACCCTTGCTCAGCACATGATTGAGCAAGGTCATCCCAAAGACGCAGAAAAATTAATCATGGAAGGCCTGATTAGGCATCCGACGATGAAAAGCTTTCAGCACCTTATGAAAATGCATCTACAGCAAGCTGAAGAAGGACAAGCCAAACAGAGTTTGACCATGCTTGAGCAGTTAGTAGAGCAACAGATTAAATATAGACCTGGATATCGCTGCAGAGAATGTGGCTTCCCATCCCATAGGCTATATTGGCATTGCCCCTCATGTAAGCATTGGGGGAGTATAAAAAGGATTAGAGGCCTAGACGGTGAATAACCGTTAGTGCTGCTGATTGACCAACAAAAAATAATACAACTTACACCGCAAAGCGATTGGAGAAACAATGACTGACAAGCCTATTTTAGTTGCCCTAGACTACGATAATAAAAATGATGCTTTGCAGCTTATCGATCAATTAGACCCGGACATGTGCAGACTGAAAGTCGGCAAAGAGATGTTTACGCTGTTTGGCCCACAATTAGTTACTGACATTCATAATCGTGGCTTTGATTTGTTCCTGGATCTTAAGTTTCACGACATACCAAACACAGTCGCTAAAGCGGTAACTGCAGCTGCAGAGCTTGGCGTTTGGATGACGAACATCCATGCATCAGGTGGACTCGCAATGATGCAAGCTGCTAAGCGTGCACTAGAACCCTACGGTGATAACGCGCCTTTGTTAATCGCTGTGACGGTATTAACATCAATGAGCGATGAAGAGCTGAAGCTACTTGGCATCAATGTACCGGCTTCAGAACATGTTTTACGCTTAGCGGCGTTGACTAAACAAGCTGGTCTTGATGGTGTAGTTTGTTCAGCACAGGAATCTAGCATATTAAAGGCTACGTTCGGTGATGACTTCAAACTCATCACACCGGGTATTCGCCCTGCGGGTTCTGACAAAGGCGATCAACATCGAGTGATGACACCCGCTGAAGCGCTTGCTGCAGGTTCTGATTATTTAGTGATTGGCCGTCCAATTACAAAAGCAGCAGATCCGCTTAAGGCATTGCAAGCAATCTATCAAACGATTGCATAATTAGCTTTCGCCTTGTAGGTTAGTTTCAAATTGTTATTTACTGGTTTGAAATAAACTTAATGAGGAGAAGTGACCATGTTTAGCTATCAAGGAAAGAATGTTGTCGTTGTTGGCGGTACCAGTGGCATAAACTTAGGTATCGCTATTCGCTTCTCTCAAGCCGGTGCAAATGTGGCAGTGGCGAGTCGCAGCGCAACTAAAGTCGATGCCGCTGTTGAGCAATTAAAACTCGCTAATCCAGAAGGAAAGCATTTCGGTGTTTGTTTTGACGTAAGAGATCTCGAAGCATTGAAACTGGGCTTTGCTGTAATTGCTGATACATTTGTTCATATTGATGTCTTAGTCAGTGGCGCTGCGGGTAACTTCCCATCATCGGCAGAGAACCTGTCAGAGAATGGTTTTAAGTCAGTCATGGACATAGACCTTTTAGGTAGCTTTCAGGTGCTTAAGCAAGGCTTTGCACTGATTAAAGAGCAGGGCGGCGCCATCATTCAGATCTCTGCACCACAAGCTTATGTACCCATGCCAATGCAGGTGCATGTTTGCGCGGCTAAAGCTGGGGTCGATATGCTGACCAAGACATTGGCGATAGAGTGGGGCTGCAAGGGCATTAGGATCAACTCAATTGTTCCTGGGCCGATTGCAGGAACGGAAGGCTTTGATAGGTTAGCCCCTACCGCCGAGTTACAAGCTCATGTTGCTAAAGGCGTGCCTTTAAGACGTAACGGCAGTTGTGATGATATTGCCAATGCGGCACTATTTCTAGCATCTGACATGGCGTCCTACATTACGGGTACCGTTTTACCTGTTGATGGTGGATGGTCTCTAGGTGGTGCGGGCGCGGCTATTGCCGAGATAGGGCAATTAGCTAAACGCAATTATGTAAAAGAATAAGTCGATTAAGAGTAATCGTTAAATTAGAGATTTATAGTTATGGCAAATCCATTTCAAGAGCAGTTGTTAAAAGCTGGCTTAGTCAGTAAGCAAAAAGTTAGAGATACTAAAACTCAGAAGCGTCGCGATAGAAAGGCTAAAGTCGACGATGGCTCTGATACACTGAAACAAGAAATAGCAGCTAAAAAACAAGCTCAGATTGATAAAGATAAGCAACTGAACGAGCAACGTTTTGCAGAAGCGTCTGAGAAAGGTTTAGTACGTGGATTAGTAACAGAATTTAGAAATTGTGTTATTAAGCCGCCAAAAGATGCTGAAATTAAGTTTAACTTCACTTTTGAAAATAAAATCTTCTCACTTTATGTAAATGAGAAAATGCAAAGTGAATTGCTTAACGGCCATTTAGGTATTGTCAGACACGAAGAGGTGAGTTACTTAGTACCGCATAAGCTGGCTGAACGAGTGAACCTTCTTGTACCTACTTGGATTGGCTACTTATGGTCTCAAGAAGATAATACAGAGATTGTAGAAGAAGATGATCCGTATGCAGATTATGTTATTCCAGACGATCTTATGTGGTAAGCATTACTGTATATTTACCCATTGACATAGCCTCGTTCATTTAAAGGTCGCAATTTTTCGTTGCGGCCTTTTTTATGTCTGATATTTGCCTATTTACTTCAATTCAAGTTGAAATTGTTTCACTTTGAATACTGTATATCATTTGTTACATTTTTGTTACATTTTTGTTGCGTTAAGCGTTTCAAATAGCTGAAAGGGTATTTCATCTATTCAAACAGCCATCAAAAAAATAAAAACAGTGTTAGGAGTGGATATGAACCATAGTTACCAAACAAGGAGTGTTAGCCGCACCCATATTTTAAAACCATTAAGTTTAGTGGTTGCACTTAGTTTATCAGCTTGCGGTAGTGATCCTAAAGACGAAGTGTTAGAACTCATTGAGCCAAGCCCGGCACCAGTTGAAACCATTATCGGCGAAGCGTTAACGTTAGATTCTGTAAAAGAGCATATTAATACCAACGAACCGCTTTCTTTTTATGTTGATGTTGAGACCGCTGCTCCAACATTGTTGATCAGCTTATTTAGCGGTATTGAAAATGAGAATTTAGGCGATCCAGATATTTATGTTCGTTACGAAAGCACTGCAACTACAGGTGAGAATGGCGAGTTTGACTGTGTTTCTTACAATGCTTCAGATTATAACGAAACGTGCATAATCGATGATATTCAACCTGGTCGTTATCATATTGTTGTTGATGCTAATTCAGATAAACCGACAGTCGATGCATCCATTCTTGCTACAGCATCATTATTTCAGCATAGCCTTTTGTGTAACGAGTCAGTCAGGATCCGCAGCCAAAATTTAACAGCAACACAAGTACAAGAAGCATGTGAAATTGTGACTGAAACTAAGCAAAAATTCGACACTGTACTGGGCGCTAACATTGCCCCAGAGTTTGGTATACCGGTAGATAATGATTTGAATGAAGTCACTAACATTAATATATTTAGTAGCTTATCAAATTACGCCGCTTGGGCAGAGCATCTATTTGATACGAGTAACTCAAGCGGGATTTATTTCGAAACCTCTCCAACTGAGTGGTGGCATGACTCAACTATTCTCACTTTTAACGCGCTAGAGTGGAGCGGTGGACGTAATGTTATTCGCTCTTTAAGCCATGAGTACATTCATGCGTTAGATGCCCGGTATAACAAAGAAGGCGCATATAAATCAGATATGGCGTGGTGGAGCGAGGGCTTAGCTGAATACATAGGTACCTTCTATCAAAAACAATACCAAAGTATTGTAACTGCCAATGAAGACACGACTTACACTTTACAACAGATCTTTGACGGTGAGAGTAATAGCTATTCGTGGGGTAAATTAGCCGTAGCCTTTTTGATTGAAACCCAGCCTGCTCGTGTTACCTCTATGCTCACTGAAATGCGTGCGGGTAACTGGGAGGCATTTAATACTTTATTGCAAGAAATTGCCAGTAGTCACCAGCAAGAGTTCGTGACTTGGTACCAACAAACACTCACTGAACAATTTGCCGCCAGTGATACTGCATTATCACTAGGTGAATATGCCTCGATTAACGGTCGAGGAGGCTGGTTATACTCAGTTGAGGTTGCAGGTGGAACAGACTCACTCAAGTTCAGCACCCAAGGCGGTTCGGGTAATGTTGATATGTGGGTTAACTATGCTTCTGCTGCACACCCAAGTTTAACTTCACAAGTCACTTGTCGTTCTGAAACGGCTGACTCGAATGAAGAAACTTGTATTATAGATTCCCCTGATGCCGGTCAGTATTTTATTACCATTGGTTCTGACTTTGTGGGCGGTGATATTGTTGACCTATATCTTTCAGCTTGTGCAGGAAATGATTGCAGTGTTTCGTTGCCGGAGCAGCAGCCTTTAAATGCAATTGAAGAACCTTATTTACTACATTGGCCAGAGAAGGGAATACTCGGCACTTGTAGTCTGGCAGAAACCTACCGTACTTCTTATGATTATGCTGAAGACGTGGCGATAACAAATACTACCGATACAGAAGTTAAAGTGTATTGGTTAAGTACCACAAAAGCTGATAAATCAGGTGGTTCATACATGACGCTAGCACAAGGTGATAGCTTTACACCTGAATACTGGTACATTGGCGAGAGGGTGATGTTAACCGATAAGACTGATAACTGCCTCAGTGTGGCGATTTTAAATGATGAAAATAACCAATTCGAAATTAAAGCTGAGCATGTGGTGGGAGCTGTTGATGAAGTCGAGATCCCAGCTGCTACTGCAGAGATAGGCAGTTGTGATCTTGCTGTGCCATATACTAGAGAGTCTGAATATGCTCCGGAGTTTATCGTAGCAAATACGTCAACAACGCCTTATAACTTATACTGGGTAGACTATGATTCTGGTCAACCAAACTTAAGTAATAACTATACGACACTTGGCGAAAATGAAATGTACACAGCAGATTTCTGGACGATTGGTGACCGAATGATGGTAACGGATAGTGAAAATCAATGCATTGGCGTGCTTAGCTTAAATGACAGTAGCAACATCTTTGTTCTAGATTAATTATTGAGATCTAACTTTAAACGTTAAGCCCGGGTGTAACCGGGCTTTTTTATGTGCCAAAAATGTAGGTTGCAGGAGCTTTACCTTCGCTTTTCAGTAGATTTAACAAATAAAGATTTACGTCTTAAATGCCTATCAGTAGAATGCGCCATCATTTTCAGTCCCCCTCATCAGTGATGTCAATTGATGAGCCTATAGCGTGAGTCTAATCGGCCATGAACCCCATATTTATCAGTATCTCTTTGCTTGTTTGCAGCAATATTTTTATGACATTTGCCTGGTATGCTCACTTAAAAGAGCTGAACAATAAACCATGGATTATTGCTGCACTCATTAGCTGGGGAATTGCGCTGTTTGAATACTTACTTCAAGTTCCAGCTAATCGAATTGGCTATACGGAGTTAAATGTCGGACAGTTAAAAATTCTGCAAGAAGTGATTACCTTGATGGTATTTGTCCCGTTCTCGGTATTTTATTTAAGAGAGCCATTAAAGTTAGATTATCTATGGGCAGGGCTTTGTTTAGTCGGAGCCGTTTACTTTGCTTTCAGAAGTAAGTTTGCTTAATACTTGGAATAATTTGGCGAGTTTCATCTCCAGTCATCGCTGCAGTTGTTACAATTCATGCCACTAGCTGATAACACTAGCCTTTAACGCCACCATTAAACGTGGCGTTTTTGCATCTAAAAACAATGATTTTAAACGTGATTCTTTACAATAAAGCGACAAAAATATTATAGCCAACGCTTTATCTTAAAAAACCAAAAGGTTGCAGCCGCACTGGCAAACATAAGCGCTATGGACCAGGGGTAGCCATAATGCCAATGTACCTCAGGCATATTGTCAAAATTCATACCATAGGTACTTGCTATCAATGTTGGCGGGAGAAACACTACCGCGGCAACGGAAAATATTTTACTGATTTTGTTTTGCTGCAAACCCGTAAAGCCCATAGCAGCATCCATCAAAAAGTTTAGCTTTTCAAAAAGAAACTGAGTATGCGGGATCAATGAAGATATATCAGACAGCATATTACCGATGTCTTTAGTTTCTTCACTAGACAGGTTTTGTTGGTAAACACGCAGTATGTAATTCAGTGCACGTTGAGTATCAAGTAAATTCAAACGAACTTTACCATTAGTGTCTTCTCTTATAGTGATCAGTTTAAACACCTCATCGATACGGTCTTTTTCGAAGACTTCATGGCCAATATTTTCCAAAGCGCTGTAAGTATCTTCAATGAGATCGGCTAAATGGTCGACTTTCATTTTAAATAACTGAATGAATAATTGCTGGGGTGTAACAGGGACGGAAGACTTTTGAAGGTTTGTGGCTAATGAGTCTATCAAACGCTGATCATCATCTCTGATGGTGATCAATAAGTCTGCTCTAAGGTTAAAATAAATATTAATAGAGCTTAGTGTCTGTGCAGACTTTTGACTAAATAATGAGTTAACGTGTAAACCATCTTTATTTTGGTAAAAACGTGAAGAGTCCTCAATTTCATTCCTATCTTCTCTATCTGGTACCTCGTCAGTAGAAAAGCTAGCCAACCAAAGTCTTTCTGCTTCAATGGGTCGATAAATGTCTAACCATATTGTTGTTTCTGGTAAAGGCTCGTCAATATTAAGAGTTGTTGTAGTGACTTGCTGTTGTTGGTAGCAATACGCTGTGATCATGTTGGCTCCATCGCAAAAAGTATGTATTAGTCGAAACCGATAATTAAATATTAGTCAATGATTGCAAAGATATAGTATTTAGATATGGAATGATATTTGTCTCATAAAAAGCTGAAGCAAATTGTACAGTCGCAATACAAGAGGTGAAATATGTCGACCTTTAATGTTTACTCTCAGTTGTCGATAAAACTAAGGTGACAAATAAGGTAAATACGAATGCAAGTAAGCTAAAAGATTTACGCTAAAAGGGTGTCATTTGCTGCGACTTCTGATAGATTTGAAACAACTGTTTAAATCCATTGTTTAAGAGTCCGATATGAACCCGTATAACGCCCCATTAGCAGAAATGCGTTTTCTTCTTGAGAAAGTCTTTGACGCCCCAAAAACGTGGTCTGAGATGCCAGCAATGGCCGAGACTGTCGATATGGATACTGCAGCAGCAATTTTAGATGAAGCAGATAAGATTAGCCGCGAATTAATCCATCCTATTAACCGTAGCGGTGATGAGCAAGGTGTTCGGCACGAAGCTGATAGGGTGATCACACCTGATGGCTATAAAGCGGTATATGACCAATACGCTGAAGGTGGCTGGGTAGGGCTATGTGGTGATCCTGAGCTAGGTGGCATGGGCATGCCTAAGATGCTCGGTGTACTAGTCGATGAAATGGCTTATAGCGCATGTAACGCGTTTACTCTATATGGTTCATTAACCGCTGGTGCAGCACTAGCTATTCATGCCCATGGCAGCGAAGAGATTAAGCAGCAGTATCTGCCTATGCTATACAGCGGCGAATGGTCTGGCGCCATGGATATGACAGAGCCTCAAGCGGGATCAGATCTGCGGAACATTAGAACTAAGGCTGTTCCTAATGATGATGGCAGCTATCAGATCACGGGTAGCAAGATTTTCATTACTGGTGGAGATCATGATTTAACTGAAAACGTTATTCACTTAGTACTCGCCAAATTACCCAATACCAGTGGCATTTCATTGTTTTTAGTGCCAAAGATTAAAGTGAATGCGGACAATACTCTAGGTGAAGCCAATGGCGTGACTGTCGGTTCAATCGAACACAAGATGGGGCTTAAAGGTTCTGCAACGTGTGTGATGAATTTTGACGATGCAGAAGGTTACCTTATCGGCAGAGCTAATCGTGGTTTAGTATGCATGTTCACCATGATGAACTATGAACGTTTGGCTATTGGTATACAAGGTTTAGGGACGTCACAAGCGGCTTACCAAATGGCTGCTGAATACGCTAAAGAGCGCACCCAAGGTGTAGCGGCTGGTGGCTCGCCGACAGGCGCTGCAAGCGACCCTATTATTGTTCACGGTGATGTCAGGCGAATGTTGTTAACGATCCGTACGTTAACTGAAGCGGGACGTGCATTATCTGTATATACCGGGCAACAACTCGATTTAGCCAAGTATTCAGATGATAGTGATGCTAAGGCGAAGGCTAGTCGTTATGTTGGATTGTTAACACCAGTATCAAAAGCGTTTTTAAGTGATCGAGGTCTTGATGCTGCGATTATGGCGCAACAGGTATTTGGTGGCCATGGTTACATCCGTGAGACAGGCATTGAACAATTAGTGCGTGATACCCGAATTGCCCAGATCTACGAAGGCACCAACGGCATTCAAGCGATTGATTTCTTAGGTCGTAAAGTAACGGGTGATAACGTCGCCGCTTTATCTGAATTTGTTGCAGAGCAGATCGCTAAAATTAATGGGTATGCTCATGTTGCCGATGGCGATAAAGCAACACTATTGGCATTACTCGAACAGCTACTAGAGGTGGCGAATCAAGTTAATGACAATAAATTAAGTCAACCAGCTTTGATTAACTCATGTGCAGTCGATTACCTCGACGCATTTGGTTATGTCCTTTATGGCTGCTTCTGGTTAGCGATGAATGATGCGGCACATGATCATGAAGATGAAAACTTTAAGCTACAAAAAGCACATCTTGGGCGTTTTTACTTTGATAAGCTATTGGCTAAGGCCGAGTATCATTTATCACAGGTGAAGACAGGGGATGCGTCGATAATGCAAATAGATGAAAGCTTGTTCTAAATAAGACGATTTCTAACTTCGAATAAAAAACGCCACTTAACGTGGTAATGCCGATCATTTAGCAGTTTATTGATCGGTTGACCGATCTTTATAAGATGGCAAAATCCGAGTGTTTTTAA
>NZ_JBRILT010000038.1:0-47423 GCF_052977065.1 Shewanella sp. 125m-1 | reverse complement strand
TTTTCAATTAAATTAGAATAATCGAATCAAATGCATAGTTAACAAACGATACGTACAAAAAAGGGGCTAAAAGCCCCTTTTTTTAACGATTATGAGTGCTTGGGGTCAATCTGCTTTAACTTGTTGCAGAGGTTGATCTAAGAAACCCTTAATAAGTGCCGCTGCCTTATCATCATCCCAATCGACAAAAGTACGAACAAAAGCAATTAACTGCCCCTCCCTATTGAGGATAAAGGTCGCTGGGATCGTTTCCAAAGGAAATACATGCCCTAGCTTTTGCTCTTTATCATAATAGGTGTTGAAGCCTTCCATTCCTAACGATTTAAGAAATGGCTCAACTTGCTTATTTCCTTCTAGATCGATTGAAACTGGCAATACTTCAAAATCATCCGATCCGATCTTGGCAGAGAACCGACTGATCGCCGGCAACTCTCTAACACATGGAGGACACCAAGTGGCCCACATGTTTACCATGATAACTTTGCCTTTATACTGGCTAAAGTCTACGGCGTTACCTTTACTGTCTTTAAAAGGTACAGCTTCGATCGGAAATGGCTGAGGTAAGACACTAATAAGATCGACACTTGACTGAACTTGTCTTTCAGCTTGCTTCTCCATACCTGGATAAGCTTGCGCGCCAACAGCAAACAACATAGTTGCTGCAAGCAGGCCCACTATAGACAATCTCATTTAGCATCTCTCTTTAATAGACGATCGAGCTCTTGCTGATCTTCAGTGCTTAAGTCTTGATTGTTTACTTCTGCTATACGTTGCTTACGAATGAAGAAGAATCCAATCAAGCCACCAAATAACAGTAGCGCTAACGGTCCTAGCCAAAGCGCGTATGTTTTCGCTTCCATTCTTGGCTTATAAAGCACGAATTCACCGTAACGGCTCGTCATAAACTCAACAATTTCATCATCCCCCTTACCCTCATCGACCATCTGATAAACTTCAAGACGTAAGTCTTGAGCAACAGGAGAGTTAGAATCGATTAGGTTTTGGTTTTGACACTGAGGACAACGTAAAGAATGGGCAAGACTTAACGCGCGCTTTTGGTTAGCAACAGACTTAAATTCATATGTGTCTACTGGTGTGGCATTAGCGAGTGACGCCATGCTTAACAAAAGCACTAAAGCTGTAAAGCCTTTCATTAATGATTTAATCACGATGCACCATCCTTCACAGCTTCAGCCTGGAGCTGTTGAACCATTGGATAAAGTGTTTCCTTCCAGACATTACGATCAATTGGACCTGCGTAACGGTATCGAATAATACCTTTATGGTCGACCAAGAAGCTTTCTGGTGCACCGTACACACCAAGATCTAAGCCTAAACGTCCATCATGATCATAGATGTTGATAGCGTATGGGTTACCTTCACGACTCAGCTCACGGATAGCGAGAGGACGATCATCACGGTAGTTGATACCGTAGATAGGCAAAATATTCTTACGCGCTAAAGTCATCAAGAAAGGATGCTCATACTTACATGATGGGCACCAAGTTGCCCATACATTAAGTAAGCCAACTTTACCTTTCAGTGTTTCATTACTAACTGTGTCACCAGACTCTAACACTTCTAACTGGAAAGCCGGGATCGGCTTTCCTTCTAAAGCTGAGTCAAGTTTTTGTGGGTTAAGGAAGAGCCCCTTATAAAGGAACACTCCCATACCTAAAAACACGACAAGTGGAATAAATAAAACTAGCTTTTTCATACTTACCCTATACCAATTAAGCGGTTGCTAACTTATCGGCATCTTTAGCAGCTTTCTTTTCTGCACTAGTTGCCTTAACACGGTAACGCTTATCAGAAGCTGCGAAGAAACCACCAACCATCATGAAGATAGAACCAAACCAAATCCAGCGAACAAATGGCTTATAGTTTAGACGTACAGCAAACTCGGTACGACTAATTGGGTCACCCATCGTCACATAAAGGTCGCGGAATAATCCCCAGTCAATACCAGCTTCAGTCATATCCATAGTGCGCACATTATATTGGCGACGATCCGGTCTTAGCAATGTGACGTATTCATCACCTTGATAGACTTCAATCTGACCTTGCTGCGCAGTGTAATTAGGACCTACTACATTCTTAGTTTCAATATAGTTGAATGTGTATCCCGCAAGCTCCTGAGAGATACCAGGCCCCATACGTACACTCTTCTCTATTGAGTAATTAGATACCATAGTGGCACCTACTACTGATACCGCAATACCGAGGTGAGCGATGATCATCCCTAACTGACTACGACCTAGTCGTGTCATGTCTATAGAACCATCTTTAGTCTTAACGATGTTGTATGCGGCACGGAATGTCATCAACATGACCCATACAGCAATACCAATACCGAATACCACCCAGATATTAAATTCACCGTCAGCCAAGAAAGGTGCAGCTAGACCAACCACTGTGGCAATCATTGCTGGAACAATAATCTGACGCTTAAGTTCACCCGTTTTCGACTTCTTCCAACGAATATTCGGGCCAATTCCCATAAAGGCAAATAATACTAGAACGATAGGAACAAATACTGCGTTGAAGTATGGAGGGCCTACAGAAATCTTACCCATGCCTAATGCATCGATTAGCAGTGGATATAACGTACCAAGTAATACCGTACCGCAAGCAACTGTCAGCAATAGGTTACAGATTAATAGCATCGTTTCTTTAGATTTAAGCTCAAAGCGGGCTGGGCTACTCATCTCACTCGCTCTAAAGGCGAATAAGGTTAGTGAACCACCAATAGCTAAACCTAACAATAAGAGAATGAACATACCTCGGCTTGGATCAGCCGCGAACGAGTGAACTGAAGTCAATACACCAGAACGAACAATGAAGGTACCCAGTAAACTTAAAGAGAATGCAAAGATTGAAAGCAATACAGTCCAGTTACGGAATGCGCCACGCTTCTCAGTTACGATAAGTGAGTGAAGTAGAGCTGTACCAATCAACCAAGGCATGAAAGATGCGTTCTCAACTGGATCCCAGAACCACCAACCACCCCAGCCAAGCTCATAATAAGCCCACCAAGAACCCAATGAGATACCGCCAGTCAGGAATACCCAAGCAGCTAGCGTCCATGGACGGCTCCAACGAGCCCAAGCAGAATCAAGACGGCCACTCATCAATGCTGCTATTGCGAAAGCAAAGCTAACAGAGAAACCTACATAACCTAGATAAAGCATTGGAGGATGGAAAATCAATCCAACGTCTTGCAACATTGGGTTAAGGTCACGGCCTTCCATAGGAATAGGGAATAAGCGCTCAAACGGGCTAGACGTTAGCAACATAAACAGCGTAAAGCCGATTAAGATCATCGCTAGAACAGCAAGAACACGTGCAGTAAAGACTTCTTCTAAACCTTTACTAAATAGTGCAACTGCCGCGGCCCAAGCTGCTAGTGAGAATACCCAAAATAGCAAAGAACCTTCATGGCCACCCCATACTGCAGCAATCTTAAAGAAGATTGGCAATTCAGAGTTCGAGTGATGTGCTACATAAGCAACAGAGAAGTCATCGACGGCAAAGCTATAGCCAAGCGCAATAACGGAGAAGAGAATAAAGAAGAACATACCGTAACTTAGTGGCCAAGCATAGCGCACTAGGTACTGGTCTTTACGAGCTACACCTACTAAAGGAACGATGGCTAACAGCATGGCAAATGCCAGGCCGATAATCAGCGAAAAGTGTCCTAATTCTGGGATCATGGGTTTTCCTCAGTCCTAAATCATGTATTGTTAAGCTATCGCTTAATCATTACATACGTGTTAGTAGTTAACACTATTAAAAGGTACAAATTTTAGCTCAGTTTAGTATTTGCTATTGTTAATGTCTGCCTATTTCGTACAAATATGGGTGACTTGTCGCATTCTTCCCCTATCTTATTAACAAACACACATAAACAATTGCAGATCACATTCCACTGTAAACCGAGCATATTTAGCGGAATTTTAAGGTCTGACAGACAAAGTTCCCGTAAGTTTCAATAAGATTTACAAATAGAATCAATTTGTGAACAAGTACTCAACTATGACCTTTTAAGGTTATATTACTGTTCAATGAATAATCTTTACGTATAATCTTATCCCTAGTTCAGCGGTGAATCCGCTTTTTCGCAAACGAAAGTGAAATAGACATAATGACCACATTCTGGATTTTAATAGCCTCATTCCTGTTGGTTAGCTTAGCGCTAATTTGGTTCCCACACTTCCGCCAGCAGCGTATGCTGAGAGCTGAAGAAGCGGGTGTTCGTAAAGATACCAACCTTGAATTATTCAATGAACGCCTTTCAACATTAGAGAAAGAACTTGAAGATGAGCGACTCGATCAACCTGAGTTTGACGCACTAAAGAAAGAGCTCGAAATCAGCTTACTTCAAGATATGAAACAAGGTAACGATGAATCACTCGTTAACAACCTTAAGCCAAAAAGTATTCTTTGGCCTTCAGTCATGTCTGCAGTTATTATTGGTATTTGTGGTTACATGTACTCAACTTTGGGTGCATACAAAAACCTAGACCAACCAATGACTGCAAATGATCCACATTCTGGCCAGACAACCGAGCAGATCATGTCTCAGCGTGTAGAGATGATGGAAGCGCAAGTACAAGCTGAACCAGAGAATAGTCAATTATGGTTTGGCCTAGGCCACGCTTATATCTCTGCAAATCGTTACGATGATGCAATTAAAGCATTCGATAAGACGATGGATCTTGTCGGCGTCCATGCTGAACTGCTTGGTCCTAAAGCCACTGCGCTTTATTACCGTTCAAACCAGCAGATGACCCCAGCAGTGCAAGCGCTCGTTGATCAGGCTTTAGCACTTGATGCTGAAGACCCATCAACATTATTACTTGTTGGTATGGATTCATTCTTCACAGCTGATTATCAAAAAGCGATTAACGCATGGCAGCTAATCCTAGATAGCGACCGCAGCGACGTAGATCGTGGTGCAATCATGAACGCTATCGATAGCGCAAAAATGCGAATGAACTCTGAAGGCGTTATGCCAAATGATGACGCTCACAAGAATGTAAAGTCTGATGCAACCGCTAAAACTGTTACTGTTGAAGTCTCCATCTCTCCAGAACTACAAGCTAAAGTGTCTAGCACTGATATGTTATTCATCTTCGCTCGCTCAACTGAAGGTCCAAAGGTTCCACTTGCAGCGACTAAAGTTTCTGCTGAGTCTCTACCGGTAACCATCACGCTAGACGACAGCACCAATATGGGCGGTAACGTTAAGTTGAGTGACGCAAAAGCAGTTGAAGTCATTGCAGTACTTTCTAAACATGGCAGCGTTAGAGCGCAAACTGGTGATATCCAGGGCACACTAGCCATGGTTAAAGTCGGTGAAACTGGCCAACTCGTACTAGATACTCAAGTACAGTAAATCCTAATTACCAATGAGAAAACCGGCATTAGCCGGTTTTTTTATGTCTATATTATGAGGCAGGAAATTGTACCGATGATGATGCCTCCCCTTTCAGCTTAAGCATCATCAAAATAGTCAGGTTAAACCCGCTCCATTAACGACAGGTATTTTGTATAAACATTCTTCATTCAAGCTAATGAATGGTTCTTACGCGTAAACCCCAAATAAATCCCACTCTATAAATTGTTCACCAAAGTCATTAGATAATATATAAACGGATACCTTGCCTGCCAATTCAGAGCCTCAAGATAAAGGAAGTTACACCTCACTATGCATGGCTAATACCAATCTGTATAAGAAGTTGATCTACTCAGAACGTTTTTTGGTAAATTAATTCAAGGCGAATAACTGAATGAATGGTTGCTCCCTTGTGAAGTTGTTGAACGCAGAAGTAGGCAGCCAAAAACGCTCCAGAATGGCGAGGTTTAGCGGCTCTGATACTGTGACTCTTATGGAACAAGAGGGAGCTTAACCTAGTTCAACTATGCGCTTCACTCGTTGCAAACCACATGGTCTTGTATGTTCCCGACATACATAAGACATTTCCTCTATCCCTGGAGGTCAGATGTGGTGAATGTCATTAATGCACGACTATATGGATATAGGAGGTAGAGTAACGCAGGAGCAGTTACCGAGGAGCATTTGATGACCTTGTCTCAGTGCCGCTAAACTCTCGCTGAGCGACCAAATCTTTATACTAATTGGTATAAAACATCTTAATAGCCCGGCCTAACAACATGGCAGACCAAATAACAGGTACAAAAAAACCGGCTAATGCCGGCTTTTTTTAATGTCTAACTAAAAGTTACTTAGACATGTACTCGATTGCTTTCGTGTAATCTTCATCAGAGCAATCAGTACACATGCCGCCTGGTGGCATAGCATTTAGGCCTGACTTAACAGAAGATACTAGAGCTGGCATGCCTTTAGCTAGGCGTGGCTCCCATGCCGCTGCGTCATGTGACTTTGGCGCGCCAGCAACACCCATGCTGTGACATACTTGACATGCCTTGTCATATACAGCCTTACCATCTTGGGCAAAAGCGCTTGTAGACAGAGTCAAAGCTGCAGCTGCAGTCAGTGCTAATAATTTTTTCATTTTATACGTTCCTAATGCAAATTCTAACAAAGCTCACGCTGCCCTCATAAAATTCGGCAGACTTCTTAAATCTCGGCTAGGTTACTACAAAGTTCAACAAATGGCATCTTTTTGTGATATTAATCGCGACAATGGGGTTTTCGCAAGACATAACTCTCAAAAAGGTTAATATATTAGCAAATGTTTAAAAAGTTCATAGAAAATACATAATATTCGAACTACATCAAATTGCTGACACTTAGCAACAAGCAAGACTAAACGCTTGAAAGTGTATGTGTTAGTATCTCTTGTGTTTTCATACAGCTTGATATAGAGGGCTCAGTGGTAGAAAAATCAAAAGCAACAACACTGGTATCAGCTAATAACTTAACCTGCATCAGAGAAGAACGTATTCTATTTGATGAACTTAGCTTCGATATTTCTGAAGGTGAGATCGTTCAAATCGAAGGTCCTAACGGTGCTGGCAAAACAAGTCTTTTGCGGATTATCGCCGGTTTATCTCGCCCCTATGCCGGGCAAATCAACTTTAAGGGTGAAGACATAAACCGCTGTCGTGACGAGTACAATGATGAGTTATTGTATCTTGGCCACCTTGCTGGTGTTAAAAGTGAGTTAACAGCCGAAGAAAATCTTAACTTCAATTTAAGAATTAGTGGGTATGATGAATTCGATACTCGTGAAATTCTATCTAAAGTCAATCTGTCAGGTTTTGAAGAAGCGCTCGCAGGTCATTTATCAGCAGGTCAACATAGACGAACAGCACTCGCTAGACTATGGCATACCAACTGTAAGATATGGCTACTTGATGAGCCTTTTACCGCTATCGATAAGAAAGGCGTTGAAGAACTCGAACACCTGTTTTTAGCCCATGCAAAACGGGGGGGATGCGTAATATTGACCACACACCAAGATATGGGTGTGATTGGTGATGATATTCTTCGTAAAATTCGTCTCGATTATCGCTTTGTATAAGGTTTGGCAATGAAGAAAGGTATCAGTTATACCAAAGCGTTTAACACGCTGTTAAAGCGGGATCTGCAGATAGCTATAAGACATCGCGGTGATATTTTCAATCCGCTACTGTTTTTTGTCCTAGTGGTTACCCTGTTCCCACTTGGCATCGGACCCGAGCCTCAAGTATTAACACGCGTTGCACCTGGCATTATTTGGGTTGCGGCACTATTAGCATCAATGCTATCGCTCGAACGTTTATTTAAGGCGGATTACGCTGATGGTAGCTTGGAGCAAATGCTACTGAGTCCTCAACCTTTACCTTTGATGGTATTGGCTAAAGTACTGGCGCATTGGATATTAACAGGTGTACCTTTAATTTTAGTTGCACCTTTATTAGCAGTGTTACTGCATCTAGACGGTAATAGCTATGGCGCATTGATTGCGACACTAGCCCTCGGTACACCGGTATTAAGTTTACTGGGAGCCATTGGTGTAGCTCTAACTGTAGGTTTACGTAAAGGCGGCGTGTTATTAAGCCTATTGATATTGCCTTTATATATTCCTGTTTTAATTTTTGCTACCAGCGCGATTGATGCTGCTGGTATGAATTTACCCTATGATGGTCAGCTCGCTATTATTGGCGCAATGCTGGTCGGTTCATTAACGTTAGCACCTTTTGCAATTGGTGCATCCTTACGAGTGAGTACTAACTAAAATGTGGAAATGGTTACATCCATACGCGGATCCTGAACGCGCCTACAAACTCTCAGGCACCCTACTACCTTGGTTTGCCATGCTTGCCATCTCTTTTATCGGTATTGGTACAGTATGGGGCTTAGCATTTGCTCCAACCGATTATCAGCAAGGTGACAGCTATAGAATCATCTTTATCCATGTACCTGCAGCGTCGATGTCAATGGCCGCTTACATGGCAATGGCGACTTCATCATTCATTGGTCTAGTGTGGCAAATAAAATCTGCTGATTGGGCCGCCGCTGCGATTGCACCTATTGGTGCGGTGATTACCTTTATTGCACTGATTACGGGGGCAACGTGGGGTAAGCCGATGTGGGGCACTTGGTGGGTATGGGATGCACGACTAACCTCTGAACTAGTCTTGTTGTTTTTATACTTGGGTGTGATCTCTTTATATGCATCTTTTGAAGATAAAGTGCTTGCAGCAAGAGCCGCTGGGATCTTAGCAATCGTAGGTGTTATTAACATTCCAATCATCAAGTACTCTGTTGATTGGTGGAGCTCACTACATCAGCCTTCAACTATACGCATCACAGAAAAATCTACGATGCCAACAGAAATGCTATACCCGTTATTGATTAACATCGCAGGCTTCGGATTAATGATCGGTGCGATTACATTAGTGAGATTTAGATCAGAAATTTTAGCACGAAATGGAATGCGTCCATGGGTGCGTGAACTTGCTAAAGCAGAAGGGGTCAAATAATGCAGTTCGACTCAATTAGTGAATTTTTCAACATGGGCGGCTATGCTTTTTATGTATGGTTGGCTTATGGTGTAACTTTTCTTTCACTAGGTACCCTGGTTGTCCTTAGTGTTAGACAGAAACGTAAGGTATTAGTTGAAATCGCAAAAAAGATCCAACGCGAAGATCGCCTTAAAGAAACTCGGAGTATTAAATAGTGAATCCTAGACGTAAAAAACGCCTTACCCTTGCTGTAGCCCTAATTGTCGGTGTAGCAGCAATCGCTTCTTTGCTTTTATATGCGCTGAATTCAAACTTGAACCTTTTCTTTACACCCACTGAAATTGTACAAGGTAAGAAAGATACTGGGGTTATGCCTGAGATTGGTCAACGTATTCGTGTCGGCGGTATGGTAACCGTTGGCTCTATGGTACGTGACCCTGAGAGTTTGCATGTAGAGTTTGCTGTACATGACGCTGCAGGTGGTGAAATCATCGTAACTTATGACGACCTATTACCAGATCTATTCCGTGAGGGACAAGGCATTGTGGCGCAGGGCGTACTTGCTGCACCGGGCGTGTTACAAGCGACTGAAGTTCTGGCTAAGCATGATGAAAACTACATGCCACCAGAAGTTGCCGAAGCCATGGGTCAAACTCATGAGAAACTGGATTATAACCAAGAGCAAAAAACTGGCGGTTACTAAGCCTAGCTCGTTATCATCTTAATCAAAAAGCCTTCGTCATGAAGGCTTTTTTGTATCTATCAAAATAGATAAGGTTCAACCACTAGGCTATCCGGACGCCAGTAACGCTCTCTATCACGCACTATACAACCGTGACACCTTTGGGCAGCATTGCAGCTATTTATCGTCTAAACGTATTGATAAGGCTGATATAGGCTGATATAGGCCTACTTAGTACAACATAATCAAAAACGGCCAGAAATAACATCTAGAAACCAACCAAAAAAATAGATATTCCTACAAATCTAACTAATAGTATCAAAGAGGTATTAAATGAGCTCAAGAATAGAGGCAGCGTCAGGTTATGCTTGAGCTTGAGCTTGAGATTAAGTTTGGGTTGAAGAGATTGGGTTTGAAGTAAGCTTTATAGCCCTCGAAAGGAAGATGCACAATAGGAAGGCATCCGAAAAACACACATATGCAGTCCTACCATTACGCTTCACAAAGCGAACGAGCACCTTGGCATATCGAGTACGATTAAATAGGGTTCACATCAAAGATCTGCTTCTACTGTTGTTATGTCCCCATTCAGCGTTAAGTGACCTAAAAATAATGCGTCCGAACAGTCAGATAGTTACTTAATTATGCCGGGAACTAACTTTAAGTAGAACACCTGCTTATATCAATTGATATTGCGGATAACACTGTTTACGTTTCTCGTTGAGTATTCATACTCCATGTTCTTAGCATTGCAGTCAAATCAGCAACGACTAGCCTGTGGATATCGCTAACATCTTGGCTCATGGCGTTAGCTAACTGAAAACTTCCTGAGATAATTATAATCACTATAATAAAGCGCTCTACCAGAGTATTTTAGGCAAATTATGTCTAGTCAAATACATGATGGGACTGTTGCCCCCTTGAAACATCATTCAACACTGAAGTAAGCAGCCATAAATACTCCGTACTGCACTTCAACTTTGAACAAGGCTAACGCCGCGAATGCTGCGTTAATACCAATCAGTATAAGAAGTTGATCTACTCAGAACGTTTTTTGGCAAACTAATTCAAGGCGAATAACTGAAAGAATGGTTACTCCGTTGTGAAGTTGTTCAACGCAGAAGTAGGCAGCCAAAAACGCGCCAGAATAGCGAGTTTTAGCGGCTCTGATACTGTATTAACGAGCTTAAACGTAGAATTACTATGCTCTTCACTCGTTGCAAACCACATGGTCTTGTATGTTCCCGACATACATAAGACATTTCCTCCATCCCTGAAGGTCAGATGTGGTGAATGTCATTACTGCACGACTATATGGATATAGGAGGTAGAGTAACGCAGGAGCAGTTACCGATGAGCATTTAATGACCTTGTCTCAGTGCCGCTAAACTCTTGCTGAGCGACCAAATCTTTATACTGATTGGTATAACAGGCCAACTATGATCTTAGCTGGTTGCGAGCAGCATGACCTTGCATCGTACTGACATTAAATAAGCATCTTTCCGATATATTGAATTCACACTCTACGAATCTCAGTATTGAACGGCTATATAGGTATAGCAGGTAAAATATACAGGAGGGATGGAGCAGGTAAAGTCTAGCTGGAACCGTTACCGAAGATGGCTGAAACATGGAGCCATCAATATCATTTTTACAGAAGCATTAGACCCACTCTGAATCATCGCATGTTTATACTTAATGAGTATCGAGCGGTTTCTAAAGAGGGGAAGCATATTAAATTAATTTATTTCAGGCATAAAAAAGGCCGAACTATTGTTCGGCCTTTTAAAACTAAGACTTATTTACTCTGCAGTGTCTTCAACAGCTTCAGCTGCTTCAGGACGACCTACTAGTTCAATATACGCCATAGGCGCTTTATCACCAGTACGTAGACCGCACTTAAGAATACGGGTATATCCACCAGGACGTTCCTGGAAACGTGGACCCAATTCAGTAAATAACTTACCAACGACTTCAGCGTCGCGAGTACGAGCAAATGCCAAACGGCGGTTTGCAACGCTATCACTCTTAGCAAGTGTTATTAGAGGTTCAACTACGCGACGCAGTTCTTTCGCTTTAGCTACAGTAGTTTTAATCACTTCGTGACGAACTATTGAGCAAGCCATGTTACGGAACATAGCTTGACGATGACTGCTGTTACGGTTTAGTTGACGACCACTCTTACGATGGCGCATGACCTAATCCTTATTACCTATATCTGTACTAATCTGGACTTAAAGGTCGTCTGCTAAACTAGCTGGAGGCCAGTTTTCCAGACGCATACCTAACGACAGTCCGCGAGACGCTAAAACATCCTTAATTTCAGTAAGAGATTTCTTACCTAAGTTAGGAGTCTTAAGCAGCTCAACTTCAGTGCGTTGTACCAGATCGCCGATGTAATGAATCGCTTCAGCCTTCAAACAGTTGGCTGAACGTACAGTTAGCTCTAAATCGTCGACAGGACGCAACAATATCGGATCGAACTCCGGCTTCTCTTCTACTGGTGCAGTCTCAGTCACATCACGTAACTCAACAAACGCATCAAGCTGTTCAGCAAGAATTGTTGCAGAGCGACGGATAGCTTCCTCAGGATCGATAGTACCATTTGTGGTCATATCAATAACGAGTTTGTCTAAGTCTGTACGCTGCTCAACACGAGCTGCTTCTACATTGTATGCAATGCGAGCAACAGGTGAGAACGAAGAATCAACCAACAAACGGCCGATAGGGCGATCATCGTCTTCGGTTTGTGCACGGGCAGAAGCCGGTACATAACCACGACCACGCTCTACGCGGATACGCATGCTGACGTCATTATTACCTGTCAAATGACAGATAACATGGTCAGGATTCATGATAGTAACATCACCATCATGCGTGATATCTGCTGCAGTAACAGGGCCTGCGCCTGACTTACTTAGCGTAAGCATAGCTTCGTCTTTCCCTTCGATAACTACTGCCAAACCTTTAAGGTTTAGTAGTATCTCAAGGATATCCTCTTGCACGCCTTCCTTGCTACTGTATTCATGCAGTACACCATCAATCTCTACTTCGGTAACCGCGCAGCCTGGCATAGACGACAATAGGATACGACGCAACGCGTTACCTAGAGTGTGACCAAAACCACGCTCAAGCGGCTCCAGTGTAACCCTGGCACGTGTTGGATTAACCTGCTCGATATCAACGAGACGCGGTTTAAGAAATTCTGTAACAGAACCCTGCATTGTGTCCTCTCTTTTGTTTTAACCTTACTTAGAGTAAAGTTCGACGATCAGCTGTTCGTTAATTTCCGCAGACAAATCACTACGCTCAGGAATGCGCTTGAAAGCACCTTCCATCTTAGTGTTGTCAACTTCAACCCATGTTGGCTTTTCGCGTTGAGCCGACACTTCTAAAGCCGCTTTAATACGAGCTTGAGTGCGAGACTTTTCACGAACGCTCACTACATCATTCGCAGACACTTTGAATGATGGAATGTTAACGACGCTACCATTAACCATAATTGACTTATGGCTAACTAGCTGACGTGATTCAGCGCGTGTTGCACCAAAGCCCATGCGATAAACAACGTTATCTAGACGGGTTTCTAAAAGAGTAAGTAGGTTTTCACCAGTGTTACCTTTAGTACGTGCAGCATCTTTGTAGTAGTTACGGAATTGCTTTTCTAGCACACCATAAATACGACGAACTTTTTGTTTCTCGCGTAGCTGAACACCATACTCAGACAGACGGGTCTTACGAGCGCCGTGTTGTCCAGGTGCAGTTTCAAGCTTACACTTCGAATCGATTGCTCTCACGCCGCTTTTTAGGAAAAGGTCTGTACCTTCTCTGCGGCTGAGCTTGAGCTTTGGACCCAAGTATCTTGCCATGTTCTTTCTCCAACTATCCTATTAAAAACGACGAATTAAACGCGACGTTTCTTAGGAGGACGACAACCATTATGAGGGATAGGCGTCACATCGGTAATGTTAGTAATCTTATAACCAACCGAGTTTAGTGCACGAATCGCTGATTCGCGTCCTGGACCTGGACCCTTCACAAAAACTTCTAGGTTTTTAACACCGTAGTCCTGAGCAGCAGTACCTGCACGCTCAGCAGCAACCTGTGCAGCAAATGGGGTAGATTTACGTGAACCACGGAAACCTGAACCACCAGAAGTTGCCCAAGATAGTGCGTTACCTTGACGATCTGTAATGGTAATAATTGTGTTGTTGAAAGACGCATGGATATGCGCCATACCATCAGCAACCTGTTTACGTACACGCTTACGCGGAGAACGTGACGGAACTTTAGCCATTCTGGATTACCCCGTTACTTTCTGATTGGTTTACGTGGACCTTTACGCGTACGCGCATTGGTCTTAGTACGTTGCCCACGAAGGGGAAGGCTACGACGATGGCGAAGGCCACGGTAACAACCAAGGTCCATAAGACGCTTGATGTTCATGGAAACTTCACGACGTAAATCACCTTCTACAATGTAGTTGGCAACTTCTTCGCGTAGAGTATCAATTTGAGCTTCGCTCAATTCCTTGATCTTAGCATCTTCAGCAATAGAAGTAGCCGCGCAAATAGCTTGTGCGCGAGTACGACCGATGCCGTAGATAGCAGTCAATGCAATGACTGTATGCTTTTGATCAGGAATGTTAATGCCAGCGATACGGGCCACTATGCACTCCTTAAGTTAAAGGTCATCTGTGAAAAGCCCGGTAGGATACTCGACAGACGACAATTTAGCAAATAATATTTTGACCAGCCCGGACTGGGCTGGTCAATTTTTGTTTAGCCTTGACGCTGTTTGTGTTTAGGTTCAACACAAATCACACGTACAACGCCACTACGCTTTACGATCTTGCAGTTACGGCAGATCTTCTTCACGGAAGCTCGAACTTTCATTTCATCACTCCGAGATTGCTATCTTAGCGACCAAAGCGATCTAAATTCGCTTTGTTTACCAAGTTAGCCTTCTTCATTACAGACTCATACTGATGAGACATCATATGCGTCTGAACCTGAGCCATGAAGTCCATGATTACGACTACCATAATTAGTAGTGAAGTACCGCCAAAATAGAACTGTACTTTCCACGCAATTAACATGAACTCCGGAATTAAGCAGATAAAGGTTATATATAACGCGCCAGCTAATGTTAGGCGGGTCATAACTTTATCAATATAACGCGAAGTCTGTTCTCCAGGACGAATCCCGGGAATAAACGCACCACTCTTCTTCAAGTTATCTGCTGTTTCGCGAGGGTTAAATACCAACGCAGTATAGAAGAAACAGAAGAAAATAATCGCTGTTGCATATAATAATGAGTACAGCGGTTGTCCTGGTGACACAGCCAGTGAAAAATCACTTAACCATGACATGGACTCATTTTGACCAAACCACTGAGCCAGTGTGCCTGGGAACAAAATGATGCTGGACGCAAAAATAGGCGGGATGACACCAGCCATATTAATCTTAAGCGGTAAGTGAGTGCTCTGCGCTGCAAAAACCTTACGGCCCTGCTGACGCTTTGCATAGTTAACAACGATACGACGTTGTCCACGCTCAACGAAAACCACAAAATAAGTAACAGCGAAAACAATCACTGCTAGCAACAACAATACTAGTACATTCAAGTCGCCTTGACGCGCCTGCTCGGCTGTTTGGCCGATAGCAGATGGCAGACCAGCAACAATACCTGCGAAAATAAGAATCGAGATACCGTTACCTATGCCTCTTTCGGTAATTTGCTCACCTAGCCACATTAGGAACATTGTTCCTGTCACTAAGCTCACTACAGCAACGAAGTAGAAACTGAATCCTAGGTTAACAACTAACCCTGGAACCAAGTTTGGTAGACCTGTTGCGATACCGATTGCCTGGAACGTACCCAGGACCAATGTGCCGTATCGAGTATATTGACTGATTTTCTTTCTTCCCGACTCGCCTTCTTTTTTCAATTCAGCAAGTGCAGGATGAACCACAGTCAACAACTGCATTATGATCGATGCCGAAATATACGGCATGATACCTAATGCGAAGATAGAGGCACGTTCAAGGGCACCACCAGAGAACATGTTAAACATGCCTAGGATGGTCCCCTTTTGCTGATTAAACAGCTCTGCTAATACAGCAGCGTCAATACCAGGAATTGGTACAAACGAACCGGCTCTAAAGACGATAATTGCACCAATCACGAACAGGAGACGGGTTTTCAATTCTGATAAACCGCCTTTCGCGCTTTTTAAATCAAGTCCTGGTTTTGCCATCGACGTATTATTCCTCGATCTTGCCACCGGCAGCTTCAATAGCTGCACGTGCACCTTGGGTTACCTTCAGACCTTTAACGGTCACAGGGCGCTCAATGGTACCTGAAAGAACGATTTTAGCAAACTGTATGTTGCGAGTAACTAGATTCGCATCTTTCAGCGCATTTAGGTCGATAACATCACCGTTAACTTTAGCCAACTCGCTAATGCGAATTTCGGCAGATACCAACGCTTTACGCGAGGTAAAACCAAACTTAGGCAAACGAATCTTAAGTGGCATTTGACCACCCTCGAAACCGACGCGAACGCCGCCACCAGAACGAGACTTCTGGCCTTTGTGACCACGGCCACAAGTTTTACCAGTGCCTGAACCGATACCGCGACCTACACGCTTAGCTGCTGACTTAGCACCTGCAGCAGGTGATAGAGTATTTAGACGCATCTTATACTTCCTCCACCGAAACCATGTAGTAAACCTTGTTAATCATACCGCGAACTGAAGGAGTATCTTCTAGTTCAACAGTGTGATTAATGCGGCGTAGACCAAGACCTGTCAAAGTTGCACGGTGCTTTGGTAAGCGGCCGATTGAACTTTTAGTCTGAGTTACTTTAAGTGTTTTAGTAGCCATGGTGCATTAACCTCGAATTTCAGTAACATTCAGGCCACGCTTAGCTGCGATTTGTGAAGGTGATTTCATATTCACCAACGCATCGACAGTAGCGCGAACGATGTTAATCGGGTTAGTAGAACCGTATGCTTTTGACAGAACGTTATGAACGCCTGCTACTTCCAATACGGCACGCATTGCGCCACCGGCAATAATACCGGTACCGTCAGAGGCTGGTTGCATGTAAACACGTGAACCAGTGTGACGACCCTTTACAGGGTGGTGCAAAGTACCATTGTTCAATTCAACGTTTACAATGTTACGGCGAGCCTTTTCCATTGCTTTCTGAATTGCTGCTGGTACTTCACGCGCTTTACCATAGCCATAACCGACTTTACCGTTACCATCACCCACTACAGTTAGTGCAGTGAAGCTAAAGATACGTCCGCCTTTAACTACTTTAGAAACACGATTTACTGCAACTAATTTCTCTTGCAGATCGTCTTTTTGCTGTTGAGCTTCAAATTTAGCCATTTTTCATCATTCCTTAGAACTTGAGGCCAGCTTCACGAGCAGCGTCTGCTAATGCAGCAACGCGTCCGTGATACTTGAAGCCGGAACGATCGAATGCAACTACAGCTACGCCTTTTTCGATAGCGCGCTCAGCAACGGTTTTACCCACTACTTTAGCTGCATCTACGTTACCTGTGTACTTTAGCTGCTCGGTTACTGCTTTTTCAGCAGTAGAAGCTGCCGCCAACACTACGTTTTCAGGGCTAATGACCTGAGCGTAAGTGTGACGTGGTGTACGATGTACAACCAGACGATTAACGCCCAGCTCTTGGATCTTCTTACGGGCACGTAGAGCGCGGCGTAAGCGAGATGTTTTCTTATCCATATCGTATTACCTTACTTCTTCTTAGCCTCTTTACGGCGTACTTGTTCGTCAGCATAGCGAACACCTTTACCTTTGTAAGGCTCTGGTGGACGGTAACCGCGAATCTCAGCTGCTACTTGTCCGATCAACTGCTTATCAGTACCAGAAAGTACGATTTCAGTTTGTGATGGACATTCAGCTGTTACGCCGTCAGGAAGTTTGTGAACCAAAGGATGTGAAAAACCTAGAGTCAAATCGATATCTTTACCGGCAAGTTTTGCACGGTAACCAACACCAACTAACTGTAGCTTCTTAACGAAACCGTCAGTAACACCAACAACCATGTTGTTGATTAATGCACGAGCTGTACCAGCTTGAGCAGCGGTTTTAGCGCTTTCAACTGGTGAACACTTGATTTCATTGTCTTCAACAACAACAGAAACGTCAGAGTTAATAACTCGAGTCAAACTACCTTTAGTACCTTTTACGGTGATAGTTTGTTCGTTTAAAGTCACTTCTACGCCTGCAGGGATAGCGACTGGTGCTTTTGCGACACGAGACATTGCTAGCTCCTTATGCTACGTAGCAGATAACTTCCCCGCCCATGCCATTTTGGCGGGCAGTACGATCAGTCATCAAACCTTGAGAAGTGGACACAATAGCGACACCCAGTCCGCCCATAACCTTTGGAAGTTCGTTTTTACCTTTGTAAATACGAAGACCAGGACGGCTAACGCGCTGGATAGTCTCAACGACTGGCTGACCTTGGAAATACTTTAAAGTGATTTCCAATTCAGGCTTGGCTTCATCTGCTACGGCGTAGTCAGTGATATAACCTTCTTCTTTAAGCATTTTCGCGATAGCGATTTTAAGCTTAGCAGAAGGCATCTTCACAGATACGTGTTTAGCAGCTTGGCCGTTACGAATACGTGTTAACATATCCGCAATAGGATCTTGCATGCTCATATTAGCTTACTCCGTGACAAGTGCTTACCAGCTGGCCTTGCGTAGACCAGGAACTTCACCGCGCATAGTTGCTTCACGTAATTTAATACGGCTAAGGCCGAATTTACGCAGGAAACCATGTGGGCGACCAGTTTGACTACAGCGATTGCGCTGACGCGCCGCGCTAGAGTCACGTGGTAGAGCTTGTAACTTAAGTACTGCATCCCAACGATCATCATCAGATGTTGCTGGACTGCTAATGATAGCTTTAAGTGCAGCGCGCTTTTCAGCGAACTTTGCTACGAGCTGTGCACGTTTTGCTTCACGTGCTTTCATTGAACTTTTTGCCATTACGCTACCCTTATTTCTTGAATGGGAAGTTAAAGCCTTCGAGCAAAGCTCGGCCTTCTTCATCATTCGTCGCAGAAGTAGTGATTACAATATCCATACCGCGGATCTTATCGATTTTATCGTATTGGATCTCTGGGAAGATGATTTGCTCACGTACGCCCATCGCATAGTTACCACGGCCATCGAACGACTTAGCGCTCAAACCACGGAAGTCACGAATACGAGGGATCGCGATATCAACTAAACGCTCTAAGAATTCCCACATACGCTCACCGCGCAGTGTAACCTTACAGCCAATTGGGTAGCCTTCACGGATTTTAAAACCAGCAACTGACTTACGAGCTACAGTCACTACTGGCTTCTGACCAGCGATAGCAGTCATGTCACGAAGCGCATGCTCCATAACTTTCTTATCTGCTACTGCTTCGCCAACACCCATATTAAGGGTGATCTTTTCAATCCGAGGGACTTGCATGACACTGGTAAAACCAAACTTGGTTACAAGTTCAGGACTAACAGTCTCTTTGTATTTATCATGCAGTTTCGCCATCGTTTACTCCAAATTACTTAACGAGTTCACTGTTCGACTTAAAGAAACGAACTTTTTTGCCGTCTTCAAATCGGAAACCAACGCGATCAGCTTTGCCAGTGGCAGAGTTGAAAATCGCTACGTTTGATGCTTGTATCGGTGCTTCTTGCTCAACAATACCGCCAGCTACGCCCAATTGTGGGTTTGGCTTTTGGTGTTTCTTGACAAGGTTAAGACCTTCTACAATTAATTTACCAGTTGGAAGAACCTGAGAAACCTTACCGCGTTTACCCTGGTCTTTACCTGCTAGTACAATTACTTCGTCTTGACGACGTATTTTAGCTGCCATTTTGAAGCTCCTTACAGTACTTCTGGTGCCAATGACACAATCTTCATAAACTGCTCAGTACGCAGCTCACGTGTCACAGGTCCAAAGATACGAGTACCAATCGGTGCAAGGTTTGCGTTAAGCAATACCGCTGCGTTCCGATCGAAGCGAATGACAGAACCGTCTGGACGACGTACGCCTTTCTTAGTACGGACTACCACCGCGTTATATACATCACCTTTCTTCGCTTTACCGCGAGGAATAGCTTCTTTAACAGAAACCTTGATGACGTCGCCGATACCGGCATAACGACGATGAGAGCCACCCAAGACCTTAATACACTGAACTCTACGAGCGCCGCTATTACAGGCGACTTCTAGAGTCGATTGCATTTGGATCATTTTAAGTGCTCCGCTATCGTTACTTCACAATCCCACAAAGGGGCTACATTTTACCCTAATTCTGACTTTAATTTAGTCAAAATTGGCGCGCAAGTGTAACACCTAAAAATAGGAATAGATAGTACTAATAATAAAAACGGCCCCAACTTTAGGAGCCGTTCGTTTAAGTGCTTAATAAAATTAAGCTTTTCTTATTACTTCAACCAGAGTCCAAGACTTAGTCTTAGACAGCGGACGACATTCGCGAATAGTCACGACATCGCCAGCATTACACTGATTTTGTTCGTCATGTGCATGGATCTTAGTAGTACGCTTGATAAACTTACCGTATAAAGGGTGTTTTACCTTACGTTCAATAGCTACAGTGATAGACTTGTCCATCTTGTCGCTAAGTACTCGACCTTGCAAAGTACGGATAGTATCAGACATTATGCACCCGCCTTAGAAGTAATAATGGTCTTAACGCGCGCAATGTTGCGACGCACGATTTTAAGCTGATGAGTCTGAGTCAACTGACCAGTGGCGTGTTGCATACGCAGATTAAACTGCTCACGCAGCAGACCAAGCAGTTCAGCGTTCAATTCTTCAACGCTCTTTTCTGTTAGTTCGCTCGCTTTCATTACATCACCGTCTTAGTTACGAAGGTAGTCTTCAGAGGTAGTTTAGCAGCAGCTAGGGTGAAAGCTTCACGAGCTAACTCCTCAGATACACCATTCATCTCGTAAAGAACCTTACCAGGTTGAATCTGGCAAACCCAATATTCAACGTTACCCTTACCTTTACCCATACGCACTTCAAGAGGCTTAGAGGTAATTGGCTTGTCAGGGAATACGCGAATCCAGATCTGACCTTGACGTTTAATGTGACGTGTCATAGCACGACGCGCAGCTTCAATTTGACGAGCAGTTAGACGACCACGTCCAACAGCTTTCAAACCGAATTCACCGAAGCTAACTTCAGTGCCGTTCGCTAGACCGCGGTTACGGCCCTTGAACATTTTGCGAAACTTCATTCTTTTTGGTTGCAGCATTGCCAGCTCTCCTATTTACCGCGAGGCTTACGCTTCGGCTGCTGTTTCGGCTCTTCGTGCTGAGGTAGAACGCCGTCTAGAACTTCGCCTTTGAAGACCCAAACTTTAACGCCAATCACACCGTATTGAGTGTGACTCTCAGAAGTAGAATAGTCGATATCAGCACGCAGTGTATGCAAAGGTACACGACCTTCACGATACCACTCTGAACGCGCAATCTCAGCGCCGCCTAGACGGCCACTCACTTCAACTTTGATACCCTTAGCACCAAGACGCATTGCGTTTTGAACTGCGCGCTTCATAGCACGACGGAACATAACACGACGCTCTAGCTGCGAAGCGATGCCATCGGCAACAAGCTTAGCATCTAGCTCAGGCTTACGGATCTCAGCGATGTTGATTTGAGCTGGAATACCAGTCAGCTTTGCAACTGCGTTGCGTAGCTTCTCAACGTCTTCGCCTTTCTTACCAATCACAACACCTGGACGGGCAGTGTGAATAGTAACGCGAACACTCTTTGCTGGACGCTCGATAACAATCTTAGAAACTGATGCTTGCTTAAGTTTCTTTTCAAGAAACTTACGCACTTCCCAGTCACTGCTCAAGTTATTGGCATAGTCTGACTTGTCAGCGTACCAGGTCGAGATCCAAGGCTTAGTGATACCCAGACGGATACCATTAGGATGTACTTTCTGTCCCATTGCTAACTCCTAGCGATCTGATACAACCACAGTAATGTGGCTGGTACGCTTGATTATACGATCAGCACGGCCTTTGGCACGTGGCATGATACGTTTCATAGTTGGACCTTCATCGATCATAATCGCTCCAACTCTTAATTCGTCAATGTCAGCACCTTCATTGTGCTCAGCATTGGCGATAGCAGAGTCCAGTACTTTTTTAACAAGTACTGCAGCTTTCTTAGGGCTGAAAGTTAGAATTTCGAGAGCCTTAGCAACAGGCAGTCCACGGATTTGATCTGCAACCAAACGACACTTTTGAGGCGACGTACGGGCAAAACGATGTTTAGCTAAAACTTCCATCTTATGTCTCCCGTATTAACGCTTCTTCGCTTTCTTATCTGCAGCATGGCCGCGATAAGTGCGAGTTGGTGAAAATTCACCAAGCTTGTGGCCGATCATTTCGTCAGTTACGAACACAGGTACGTGCTGACGACCATTATGGACAGCGATGGTCATTCCAATCATGTTAGGAATGATCATAGAGCGACGAGACCAAGTTTTAATTGGCTTTTTATCTCCCGCTTCCATCGCTTTCTCTACCTTCTTCAGCAAGTGTAGGTCAATGAATGGACCTTTCTTGAGAGAACGTGGCATGGCGAATCCTCTTACTTTTTATTGCGACGACGTACAATGTACTTGTCGGTGCGTTTATTACTACGAGTCTTATAACCCTTAGTAGGCTGACCCCAAGGTGATACAGGGTGACGGCCACCAGAAGTACGGCCTTCACCACCACCATGTGGGTGATCTACTGGGTTCATTGCAACACCACGAACTGTTGGGCGTACGCCTCTCCAGCGTTTAGCACCTGCTTTACCTAACTGGCGTAGCATATGCTCGGCATTACCAACTTCACCCAATGTCGCGCGGCAATCAACCGGCACTTTACGCATTTCGCCAGAGCGAAGACGTAGAGTGGCGTATGCGCCATCACGAGCAATAACTTGTACATAAGCACCAGCTGAACGCGCGATTTGAGCACCTTTAGCAGGCTTCATTTCTACTGCGTGTACTACGCTACCCACTGGGATATTGCGTAGAGGCAGTGCGTTACCGCTCTTGATCTCTGCATCGATACCTGACTGGATCTTATCACCAGCTTTCATGCCTTTAGCAGCAAGAATATAACGACGCTCACCATCAGCGTATAGTACCAAAGCGATGTTAGCTGTACGGTTTGGATCATATTCCAAACGCTCAACCTTCGCAGGGATACCGTCTTTGTTACGCTTAAAGTCGATTAGACGATAATGTTGCTTATGACCACCACCAATGTGACGGACAGTGATACGACCCGTATTATTACGGCCACCACTTTTTGATTTTTTCGCCAACAGGCCTGCAAAAGGTTTACCTTTATGCAAATCGCTGTTCACCACTTTAACTAAGTGGCGACGACCTGGAGAGGTTGGCTTACACTTAATAACTGCCATGATAATTCTCCTTTGCCTTATTCAGCGCCGCCGACGAAATCGATGTCAGCACCTTCAGCTAGAGTAACATAGGCTTTTTTCCAATCGCTACGACGGCCAACACGGGCGCCGGTGCGTTTAGTTTTACCTTTGTTAACCAAAGTGCGAACTGAATCGACTTCAACTTCGAATAGCTGTGCTACTGCAGCTTTAACTTCAGCTTTAGTTGCATCGATAGCTACACGGAAAACAACTGTATTGTTCTTCTCTGCATTCACAGTGCTCTTTTCAGAGATGTGTGGAGCAAGAATAACTTTTAACAAACGTTCTTCGCTTATCATCCCAGCATCTCCTCGATTTGCTTAATAGCTTCAGCGGTTACGAGTACTTTGTTGAATGCGATAAGGCTAACTGGATCAATACCAGCAACATCACGTACGTCAACTTTGTACAAGTTACGAGCAGCTAAGAACAAGTTCTCGTCAACTTCTGGAGTAACAATCAACACGTCTTCAAGTTGCATTTCGTTCAGTTTAGCTTTTAGCTCTTTAGTTTTAGGAGCTTCAACGCCAAATGACTCAACAACGATAAGACGGTCTTGACGTACCAATTCAGAGAAAATGCTTTTCAGCGCTCCGCGGTACATCTTTTTGTTAACTTTTTGGCTGTGATCTTGTGTTTTAGCAGCGAATGTTACGCCACCGCCACGCCAGATTGGGCCTTTAACAGTACCAGCACGTGCGCGGCCAGTACCTTTTTGGCGCCATGGCTTCTTGCCAGAGCCAGTTACTTCTGCGCGAGTCTTTTGAGCACGAGTGCCCTGACGCGCGTTTGCAGCGTAAGCTACAACTACCTGATGAACCAGTGCTTCATTAAAGTCACGGCCAAAGGTAGCTTCGGAAACTTCAAGAGCACTCTGTGCGTCTTTCAATACCAATTCCATTACTATCTCCTCAGACCTTAAGCTTTAACAGCTGGTTTGATGATCAGGTCGCCATTAGTAGCGCCTGGAACTGCACCCTTAACCAAAAGCAGGTTACGTTCAGCATCTACACGAATTACTTCTAGATTCTGTGTCGTAACACGCTCTGCACCCATGTGGCCAGACATTTTCTTACCTTTGAAAACGCGACCAGGTGTTTGGTTTTGACCAATAGAACCGTTAGCTCTATGTGCCAGTGAGTTACCATGTGTTGCATCTTGAGTAGCGAAGTTCCAGCGCTTAATACCGCCTTGGAAGCCCTTACCCTTAGATTGACCAGTAACATCAACTTTCGCTATGTCAGCGAAGATATCTACATTAAGCTCAGCACCAACTTCGATGCCCTCGCCTTCACCATCTGCCAAACGCATTTCCCATAAACCACGACCGGCTTCAACGCCTGCCTTAGCAAAGTGACCTGCTTCTGGTTTAGTGATGCGATTAGCTTTTTTGGTACCAGTAGTAACTTGAAGTGCACGGTAACCATCTGTATCCAAAGTTCTCACTTGGGTTACGCGGTTAGCAGCAATTTCAATTACTGTTACAGGTACCGACGCGCCATCTTCATTGAAGATGCGAGTCATACCTACTTTACGACCGATAAGACCGATAGCCATCTCTCAAACCTCTTCTAAGGATCTCAATTAACCCAAGCTAATCTGAACGTCAACACCAGCCGCAAGATCTAAACGCATAAGTGCGTCTACAGTCTTTTCAGTCGGCTCAACGATGTCAACAAGACGCTTGTGAGTACGTAGTTCGTACTGATCACGTGCATCTTTATTAACGTGTGGAGAAGTCAAAATGGTATAACGTTCTTTACGCGTTGGTAGTGGAATTGGACCACGAACCTGCGCGCCGGTACGCTTAGCAGTTTCAACGATTTCCGCAGTAGACTGATCAATCAAACGATGATCAAATCCTTTTAAGCGGATACGGATTCTTTGGTTCTGCATTGACCAGAGCTCCTAAAATGTACACAAAAAAATCACCCTCTAGCAATTTTCCTTATAGAAAAAGCAGAGTGAGATGATTTAACCGTTCGACTCACAATCGGAGTCGCTGTTTTTTTTACGTCAAACCCGAAGGCAGACCAATTTAAATCGCCTAATGGTTAAGGCGAGGGGCTATTATACTGATTTCATCGCTGAGATCAAGCCCGTTGTTTGAAATACCGTCAAATTGACTCATTTCAACAAAGTGGCGTCATTATACACAGTCAGATCTGGAATGCTAGCCCTGCCCTCACTTTTCTTCAGGCAACAAAAAAGGCAGCCTAAGCTGCCTTTTTCAGTATCGAGTTAAGACGATTGCTAATTAAGCAACGATCTCAGCTACAACACCAGCACCAACTGTACGGCCACCTTCACGGATTGCGAAGCGTAAACCTTCGTCCATCGCGATTGGAGCAATAAGAGTTACTGTCATAGCTACGTTGTCACCAGGCATTACCATCTCTACGCCTTCTGGCAATTCGATAGTACCGGTTACGTCAGTTGTACGGAAGTAGAACTGTGGACGGTAGCCTTTGAAGAATGGAGTGTGACGTCCGCCTTCTTCTTTAGACAGAACATAGATTTCTGACTTGAAAGTAGTGTGTGGAGTGATTGAACCAGGTGCAGCCAATACTTGACCACGTTCAACGTCTTCACGCTTGATACCACGTAGAAGAACACCACAGTTCTCGCCGGCACGACCTTCGTCAAGAAGCTTACGGAACATTTCAACACCAGTACAAGTAGACTTAGTTGTATCTTTGATACCAACGATTTCTACTTCTTCACCAACTTTGATGATACCGCGCTCTACACGACCAGTAACAACAGTACCACGACCAGCGATTGAGAAAACATCTTCGATTGGAAGAATGAATGCACCATCGATAGCACGCTCTGGCTCAGGAATATAAGTATCTAGTGCTTCTGCAAGCTCAAGGATCTTAGCTTCCCACTCTGGCTCGCCTTCAAGGGCTTTAAGCGCAGAACCTTGGATAACTGGTAAGTCATCACCTGGGAAGTCATATTCAGTTAGAAGTTCACGAACTTCCATTTCTACTAGCTCTAGAAGCTCTTCGTCATCAACCATGTCACACTTGTTCATGAATACGATGATGAATGGTACGCCAACCTGACGTGAAAGCAGGATGTGCTCACGAGTTTGTGGCATTGGACCATCTGTAGAAGCAACTACTAGGATTGCGCCGTCCATCTGTGCAGCACCAGTGATCATGTTTTTAACATAATCGGCGTGACCAGGACAATCTACGTGTGCGTAGTGACGTGCTGGAGTATCATATTCGATGTGAGAAGTATTAATTGTAATACCGCGCTCACGCTCTTCTGGAGCGTTATCGATCTGTGCGAAATCACGTGCAGTACCACCGTAAGTCTTCGTTAACACAGAAGAGATAGCAGCAGTTAGAGTAGTTTTACCATGGTCAACGTGTCCGATAGTACCAACGTTAACATGCGGTTTTACGCGTTCAAATTTTTCTTTAGCCACGATATATTCCTTTCTTTTCAGAAAATGCTCGGCTTAAAACCGAGCAATAGCAATTAAGTATATCAACAATAGAGTGAGACAGTTTAGCCTCTGGCCTCTATTATTGCTTTAGTAACATTTTGCGGTGCATCAGAGTACTTCAAAAACTCCATAGAGTATGAGGCACGTCCCTGACTAGCAGAGCGCAAGTCGGTTGCATAACCGAACATTTCAGATAACGGTACTGTTGCATGCACAAGTTTAACACCTGCAATGCCATCATCCATACCTTCAATAAGGCCACGACGACGGTTCAAGTCTCCGACCACATCACCCATATAATCTTCAGGTGTTGTAACTTCAACTTTCATGCAAGGTTCAAGTAAGGCAGGGTCTGCTTCAAGCGCACCCTTTTTAAAGCCCATTGAACCAGCGACTTTAAAGGCCATTTCGTTCGAGTCCACATCATGATATGAACCGTCATACAAAGTAACCTTTATGTCGAGAACAGGGAAGCCAGCTAATACGCCGCTCTTCATCTGCTCTTGAATACCCTTATCAACTGCTGGGATGTATTCCTTAGGAACCACACCACCAACAATGTCGTTGACGAATTCGTAACCAAAACCTTCTTCTTGAGGCTCTAGTTTCAACCAAACGTGACCGAATTGACCTCGACCACCAGATTGACGTACGAATTTACCTTCGACTTCCACTGTTTTGCGGATAGTCTCACGATATGCAACTTGTGGTTTACCTACATTACATTCAACACCGAACTCGCGACGCATACGGTCTACGATGATGTCTAAGTGTAGCTCACCCATACCAGAGATCAGTGTTTGTCCCGATTCTTCATCAGTCTCAACACGGAATGACGGATCTTCCATTGCAAGTTTTTGCAATGCCATCCCCATCTTGTCCTGGTCTGCCTTGGTTCTTGGTTCAACAGCGATAGTAATTACAGGCTCAGGAAACTCCATGCGCTCTAGAATTACTTTGTGATCGATATCGCACAATGTATCGCCAGTAGTCACGTCTTTAAGACCAATAAGAGCTGCGATGTCGCCAGCGCGCACTTCTTTAATCTCTTGACGATCATTAGCGTGCATTTGCACCATACGACCAATACGTTCACGCTTTTGCTTAACAGAGTTATAAACGCCAGCACCTGACTCCAATACGCCTGAATAAACACGAATAAAGGTTAAGGTACCCACGAATGGGTCTGTTGCAATCTTAAATGCTAACGCCGCAAATGGAGCATTATCGTCAGCTTGACGACAAGTCTCTTCTTCATTGTCATCAATCCCCTTAATTGCGGGAACTTCGACAGGCGATGGCAGAAAATCTACCACAGCATCAAGAACCGCTTGTACACCCTTGTTCTTAAATGCAGAACCACAGGTTGCCAATACGATTTCATTGTTTAAGGTGCGTATACGTAGTGCCTTTTTGATCTCATCTTCTGAAAGTTCCCCATCTTCTAGGTACTTTTCCATCAATTCTTCTGTCGCTTCAGCTGCACTCTCAACCAAATACTCGCGCATTTCTGCTGCTTTCTCGGCTAAATGCTCTGGGATAGCTTCATAAGAGAAAGTCATTCCCTGATCTTCTTCAGACCAGTTAATCGCTTTCATTTTGATCAAATCGATAACACCGTTAAAATCCTCTTCCGCACCAATATTCATTTGAATCGGTACACAAGTCGCACCAAGGCGATTACGGATCTGGTCGACTACGCTATCAAAGTTTGCACCTGCGCGGTCCATCTTATTGACGAACACTAAGCGCGGCACATGATACTTATCAGCTTGTCGCCAAACAGTCTCAGATTGAGGTTCTACCCCTGATGAGCCACAAAAAACAACCACAGCACCATCAAGTACTCTCAAAGAACGCTCTACTTCAATAGTGAAGTCAACGTGACCCGGAGTGTCGATGATGTTTATGCGGTGCTCAGTGAACTGCGCATCCATTCCGCGCCAGAAAGTAGTCGTTGCGGCTGAGGTGATGGTAATACCACGTTCCTGCTCTTGTTCCATCCAATCCATAGTGGCACAGCCATCATGAACTTCACCGATCTTATGAGATAAGCCAGTGTAGAACAGAACACGTTCAGTTGTAGTGGTTTTACCAGCATCAACATGAGCACAGATACCGATATTACGGTAGCGCTCAATTGGAGTTGTACGAGCCACGATTTATACCCTCTTAGCTTAATCTGAGTGTTAGCAATGCAAGTAAGGCGTGGGGTATAACCCACGCCAAGATATTACCAGCGGTAATGAGCAAACGCTTTGTTTGCTTCTGCCATACGATGCACGTCTTCGCGCTTCTTAACAGCAGTACCTTTGTTTTCAGATGCGTCTAACATTTCACCTGCTAGACGTAAAGCCATAGATTTTTCACCACGCTTACGTGCAGCTTCAACCAACCAGCGCATCGCTAGTGCGTTACGACGCACTGGACGAACTTCACATGGTACCTGGTAAGTAGAACCACCAACACGACGAGATTTAACCTCGACTGATGGACGTACGTTGTCCAGGGCTGCTTCAAGGATTACTAAATGATCTTCGCCTTTCTTTTCAGACGCAGTATCTAGTGCCTTGTAGATAATTTTTTCTGCAGTCGACTTTTTGCCGTCCTGCATAATGACGTTGATGAACTTAGCCAGCAACTCACTTTTGAACTTTGGATCTGGTAGGATTTTACGTTGTCCTACAACGCGACGTCTTGGCATAACAATTTCTCCGTATGCTTCAGGGACCCCAAAACTGGAATCTCAATAAAAACTAGCTTGGCCTTACTTAACGGAAAACGTTAAGACTTAGGACGCTTAGCACCGTACTTAGAACGACCTTGACGACGTTCACTTACACCAGCACAGTCTAATGCGCCGCGTACAGTGTGGTAACGCACACCCGGTAAGTCTTTTACACGACCGCCACGGATTAGAATTACGCTGTGTTCCTGCAGGTTGTGGCCTTCACCGCCGATGTACGAAGTAACTTCGAAACCGTTAGTTAGACGCACACGAGCTACTTTACGTAGTGCAGAGTTAGGTTTTTTAGGTGTTGTTGTATATACGCGAGTACAAACACCACGCTTTTGTGGACACGCAGCTAGCGCAGGAACGTTAGTCTTATCGACTTTCGGTGCGCGAGGCTTACGTACCAACTGGTTTACAGTTGCCATGTATAGCTCCGAATCAGTTGACTAAATCAACAGTAAGGTGTGAAAAATCTATATCCCACAGGTGTGGGACGCGAAATTTTAGAAGTGTATGGAGTATCTGTCAAGAAATAGACAACTTTTAACCGATTTAAAGTAAAAAAAAGGCGCTAAACGCGCCTTTTTTACAATCTATTTACTTTTCAGCACCGATTAATCGTTGCTACCAGCTAGATTAAGTAGATCAGCAAGATTCTGCTCAGCTTCACTTGCGCTAATCGCTGGCGCTTCAGAAGCCGCAGGTTTAACTGCAGCTTCAGCACGCTTCTGGTGGTATGAGTAACCCGTACCAGCAGGGATTAGACGACCAACAATTACGTTCTCTTTTAGACCACGTAACTTATCGCTCTTACCACCAACAGCCGCTTCAGTAAGAACACGAGTGGTCTCCTGGAACGATGCTGCAGAGATGAACGATTCTGTTGCTAGTGACGCCTTGGTAATACCAAGAAGTTCACGCTCGAATGTTGCTGGCTGCTTACCCTGCGCTTCAAGTTCGCGGTTGGCGATCTTAACGCGAGAAACTTCCGCCTGTTCACCCGGTAGGAATTCACTATCACCAGCGTCTACGATCTCACACTTACGCAGCATCTGGCGAATGATCACCTCAATGTGCTTATCGTTGATCTTAACGCCCTGTAGACGGTAAACGTCCTGTACTTCATTCACGATGTAGTTAGCCACATTGTGGATACCACGTAGACGTAGAATGTCGTGAGCTGCTTCTGCACCATCAGCAATAACTTCACCGCGTTCAACTTTTTCACCTTCGAACACGTTAAGGTTACGCCACTTAGGGATCATCTCTTCATAGTGCTCACCACCATCAGCTGGGGTGATAACTAGACGACGCTTACCTTTGGTTTCTTTACCGAACGAGATAGTTCCCGATACTTCAGCAAGAATAGCAGGCTCTTTTGGCTTACGCGCTTCAAATAAGTCCGCAACGCGTGGTAGACCACCGGTAATATCGCGAGTCTTTGAAGATTCTTGAGGAATACGTGCTAATGCATCACCAACGTTAATTGGTGCGTTATCGTCAAGGTTAACAATCGCTTGTCCAGGCAAGAAGTATTGCGCTGGTACTTCAGTACCGGGGATCATCAAATCGCTACCATCAGCAGCAACTAGACGGATCATCGGACGCATCTCTTTACCAGCTGTTGGACGTTGACCAACTTCAAGCACTACGATTGAAGATAGACCCGTTAGTTCGTCTGTTTGACGTGTCATAGTGACACCTTCAATCATATCTACGAACTTAATACTACCCGCCACTTCAGTGATAATTGGGTGAGTATGCGGATCCCACTTAGCGATAATTTCGCCAGCAGCAACACCATCATCTTCCAATTTCTCAAGAACTGTACCGTAAGGAACCTTATAACGTTCTTTCTCACGGCCAAGCTCATCAATAATTGCAAGTTCAGAAGAACGAGAAACAATTACCAATTTGCCGTTGCTGTTAGTTACAAACTTAGCGTTGTGTAACTTAAGCGTACCAGAGTTCTTAACTTGAACATTGTTCTCTGCAGAAGCTCGTGATGCCGCACCACCGATGTGGAAAGTACGCATCGTAAGCTGTGTTCCTGGCTCACCAATTGACTGAGCAGCAACAACACCAATCGCTTCGCCTTGGTTAATGATATGACCACGAGCCAAATCACGACCGTAACAGAACTTACAAACGCCGAAGTCTGTATCACAGCTAATCACTGAGCGAACAATCATTTCATCGATAGAATTCTCTTCGATGATGTCACACCATGCTTCGTCAAGAAGCGTGTTGCGCGGTACAAGTACTTGTTCAGTACCAGGCTTCAACACATCTTGTGCAACAACACGACCAAGAACACGTTCACGTAACGGCTCAACTACATCACCACCTTCAATCAGCGGTTTCATAGTTAGACCTTCAAACGTGCCACAGTCATCTTCAATTACAACTAAATCTTGAGCAACGTCAACTAGACGACGAGTTAGGTAACCAGAGTTAGCTGTCTTCAATGCCGTATCCGCAAGACCTTTACGCGCACCGTGAGTAGAAATAAAGTACTGAGATACGTTTAGACCTTCACGGAAGTTAGCGGTAATTGGAGTCTCGATGATTGAACCATCTGGTTTAGCCATCAGACCACGCATACCCGCCAACTGACGGATCTGTGCAGCACTACCACGAGCGCCCGAGTCAGCCATCATATAGATGCTGTTAAACGATTCTTGCTGTTCCTCAACGCCATCACGGTTAATCACTGTCTCTGTAGACAGGTTAGCCATCATCGCTTTAGAAACTTTCTCGTTGGCACTTGCCCAGATATCAATTACTTTGTTGTAACGCTCACCAGCAGTTACTAGACCAGATTGGAACTGCTCTTGAATTTCAAGAACTTCCGCTTCAGCATCAGCAACTAAGGTGTATTTCTCATCAGGAATAACCATATCGTCGATACCTACAGAGGCACCTGACACAGTTGCATAATGGAAACCGGTATACATCAATTGGTCAGCAAAGATAACGGTATCTTTAAGACCTAGTTGACGGTAACAAGTGTTCAATAGCTTAGAGATCTGCTTCTTACCCATGTTTTGGTTAACCAAATCATAAGAAAGACCTTTAGGCAGGATCGTTGAAAGCAATGCACGACCAACCGTTGTATCTACGATACGACGTGTCTTCACTTTTTCGCCAGCTTCAGTGGTCGCAGTCTCGGTAATACGTACCTTAACGCGAGCGTGTAGCTCTGCAACACCGGTGCGGTAAGCTTTTTCAACTTCAGCCACATCAGCAAATGCCATGCCTTCACCCTTGCCGTTAATTCGCTCACGGCTCGTGTAGTAAAGACCCAATACAACGTCTTGAGATGGTGTAATCACCGGCTCACCGTTTGCTGGTGACAAGATGTTGTTGGTCGACATCATTAGTGAACGTGCTTCTAACTGCGCTTCAAGCGTTAGTGGCACGTGAACAGCCATTTGGTCACCGTCGAAGTCGGCGTTGTATGCCGCACAAACCAATGGGTGAAGCTGAATCGCTTTACCTTCGATTAGTACTGGCTCAAACGCCTGGATACCTAGTCTGTGCAGTGTTGGTGCACGGTTAAGCATCACTGGGTGTTCGCGGATCACGTCATCTAGTACGTCCCAAACTTCTGGAACTTCGCGCTCAACCATCTTCTTTGCAGCTTTAATAGTTGTAGCTAGGCCACGACCTTCTAGCTTGCCATAGATGAATGGCTTAAATAACTCAAGTGCCATCTTCTTAGGAAGACCACACTGGTGTAGACGTAAAGTTGGACCTACGGTAATTACCGAACGACCAGAATAGTCAACACGCTTACCTAGCAAGTTCTGACGGAAACGACCTTGCTTACCTTTGATCATATCAGCCAAAGATTTAAGCGGACGCTTGTTAGAACCTGTAATAGCACGACCACGACGGCCGTTATCTAATAGCGCATCAACAGATTCTTGCAACATACGCTTTTCGTTACGTACGATGATATCTGGAGCAGCTAGGTCTAACAGACGCTTTAGACGGTTGTTACGGTTGATTACACGACGGTAAAGGTCGTTCAAATCAGACGTAGCAAAACGTCCGCCATCTAGTGGAACTAGAGGACGTAGATCTGGTGGCAGAACCGGTAACACTTTAAGGATCATCCACTCAGGCTTGTTGCCAGAAGTGAAGAATGCCTCAATAAGCTTAAGACGCTTAGTGACCTTCTTACGACGAGTTTCAGAATTGATAGATGGCAATTCTTCGCGCATCATTTCAATTTCTTTCTCAAGATCGATAGCACGTAGCAATTCTAGAACTGCTTCAGCACCCATCTTGGCGTCGAATTCATCGCCGTACTCTTCCAATGCATCCAGATAGTTTTCTTCTGTTAGCATTTGACCACGTTCAAGACTGGTCATGCCAGGCTCGATTACTACGAAAGATTCGAAGTAAAGTACACGTTCGATATCACGAAGAGTCATGTCTAGCATCAAACCGATACGTGACGGAAGAGACTTCAAGAACCAAATGTGCGCAACAGGGCTAGCAAGATCGATGTGACCCATACGTTCACGACGTACTTTAGTCTGTGTAACTTCAACGCCACACTTTTCACAGATCACACCACGGTGCTTAAGACGCTTATACTTACCGCATAAACATTCATAATCTTTTACAGGACCAAAAATACGCGCACAGAACAAACCTTCACGCTCAGGCTTGAATGTACGGTAGTTAATGGTTTCTGGCTTCTTAACTTCACCAAATGACCAAGAACGGATCAGATCAGGCGACGCTAGGCCGATCTTGATACCTTCAAATTCCTCAGTCTTACTTTGCTGTTTTAGAAACTTTAATAAATCTTTCACGTTTCTCTCCTGAAGGAGTTAAATCAGGTGCCCTGCATATACAGAGCACCGATTTTGCCAAATAGAGGCGGTAACCTGTTTTACTTAGTATCTAACTCAATGTTGATACCAAGTGAACGGATCTCTTTCAACAATACGTTGAAAGATTCAGGCATACCTGGTTGCATCTGATGGTTACCGTCGACGATGTTCTTATACATCTGAGTACGACCGTTCACATCATCCGACTTAACAGTTAGCATTTCCTGAAGGGTATATGCAGCACCGTAAGCTTCAAGTGCCCATACTTCCATCTCACCGAAACGCTGACCACCGAACTGTGCTTTACCACCCAATGGTTGCTGAGTAACAAGACTGTACGAACCGGTAGAACGGGCGTGCATCTTATCGTCAACCAAGTGGTTAAGCTTAAGCATATACATGTAACCAACGGTTACCTTACGCTCAAATTCGTTACCTGTACGACCATCAATCAGTGTTAACTGACCAGATTTTGGCAGGCCTGCAAGCTCAAGCATCTGCTTGATCTCTTTCTCTTTGGCGCCATCAAACGCAGGTGTAGCAATTGGAACACCGCCTTTAAGGTTTTTAGCAAGACGCAAGATTTCATCATCAGTAAATGAATCGATGTCGACTTTTTGAATTACTTCGTCACCTAGTTCATAAACCTGCTTGATGTATCCGCGAAGTTCTGCCAGTTCGCGCTGCTCTTCAAGCATTTCAGTAATACGATTACCGATGCCTTTTGCTGCTGCGCCCATATGAACTTCAAGTACCTGACCGATGTTCATACGTGAAGGTACACCTAGTGGATTCAAAACGATATCAACTGGGTTACCTTTTTCGTCGTATGGCATATCTTCAACAGGACAAATCTTAGAGATTACACCCTTGTTACCATGACGACCCGCCATCTTATCACCAGGCTGGATAGTACGTTTAACGGCTAAGTAAACCTTAACAATTTTTAGTACGCCAGGCGCTAAGTCATCACCTTGAGTGATCTTACGACGCTTGATTTCAAACTTCTTATCGAAATCTGCTTTCAGCTCTTCCGCTTGCTCAGCTAGTTGTTCTAGCTCAGTTTGCTTCGCTTCGTCATCGATGGTTTGAACCAACAATTGTGAGCGTGGAATTGCTGCAAGATGGGCTTCATCGAAACCAGCACCTAGTAATAGGTTGCGAGCACGACCAAGAACACCTTCTTCAAGAATTTGGAACTCTTCAGTCAAATCCTTCTTCGCCTGAGCGATATGCATCTCTTCGATTTCTACAGCACGCTTGTCTTTCTCAACGCCGTCACGAGTAAATACTTGTACGTCGATGATAGTACCTTTAACAGAATTAGGTACGCGTAGTGAGCTGTCTTTAACGTCAGATGCTTTTTCGCCGAAGATTGCTCGGAGGAGCTTCTCTTCTGGAGTCAGCTGAGTTTCACCTTTAGGTGTTACTTTACCAACTAGGATGTCGCCACCCTTCACTTCTGCACCGATATAAACGATACCTGATTCATCTAGCTTAGAAAGCGCAGACTCACCAACGTTTGGAATATCAGCAGTGATCTCTTCGCTACCCAACTTAGTATCACGAGCAATACACGAAAGCTCTTGAATGTGGATAGTCGTGAAACGGTCTTCCTGAGCTACACGCTCAGAGATTAAGATCGAATCTTCGAAGTTGTAACCGTTCCAAGGCATGAACGCGATACGCATGTTCTGACCAAGTGCCAAATCACCTAAATCGGTAGATGGGCCATCAGCAAGTACGTCGCCACGAACAATTGGGTCACCGACTGAACAACAAGGACGTTGGTTAATACATGTGTTCTGGTTAGAACGCGTGTATTTAGTCAAGTTGTAAATATCGATGCCCGCTTCGCCTGGAGTTAACTCAGATTCGTTAACTTTAACAACGATACGGCTTGCATCAACGTAGTCAACATAACCACCACGTTTAGCAGCAACAACCACGCCAGAGTCAACAGCAAGTGTACGCTCAATACCTGTACCAACTAACGGCTTATCAGCACGTAGTGTTGGAACGGCCTGACGTTGCATGTTCGCACCCATCAATGCACGGTTAGCATCATCGTGTTCTAGGAACGGAATTAGCGATGCCGCAACAGAAATAATCTGTTGTGGTGAAACGTCCATATACTGGATGTCAGCTGCGCCCATAAAGGTAGAATCACCTTTATGACGACAAGCAATAAGCTCATCCATCATACGACCGTTCTCATCTAACTGAACGATAGCCTGTGCAATAACGTAACGGCCTTCTTCGATTGCTGATAAGTAATCTACTTCATCAGTAACCACACCATCGATAACCTTGCGGTAAGGTGTTTCAAGGAAACCATAGTTGTTAGTACGCGCAAAGGTTGACAACGAGTTGATCAAACCAATGTTTGGACCTTCAGGCGTTTCGATTGGACATAGACGACCGTAGTGAGTCGGGTGTACGTCTCGAACTTCGAAACCAGCACGTTCACGAGTTAGACCACCTGGACCTAGAGCAGAAATACGACGCTTATGCGTTACTTCTGACAATGGGTTGTTTTGGTCCATAAACTGTGAAAGCTGTGAAGAGCCAAAGAATTCTTTAACAGCTGCAGAGATTGGCTTAGCATTGATCAAATCTTGAGGCATTAGCTCATTTAGATCGCCAAGGCTTAAACGCTCACGTACGGCACGTTCAACACGAACAAGACCAACACGGAACTGGTTTTCAGCCATTTCGCCAACACTACGGATACGACGGTTACCCAAGTGATCGATATCATCGACTTCGTCAAAACCGTTGCGAATAGCAATAATGTTCTTCATTACGGCAACGATATCTTCTTTAGAAAGAATACCCGTACCTTCATCGTCATCAATGCTTAGACGACGGTTGAACTTCATACGACCTACTTTAGATAGATCATAACGTTCTTCACTGAAGAATAAATTGTTAAATAGTGCTTCTGCTGCATCTTTGGTTGGTGGCTCACCAGGACGCATCATACGATAGATTTCAACTAGCGCTTCTAGGCGGTTAGTTGTTGAATCGATACGTAGCGTGTCAGAGATGTATGCACCGTTATCAAGTTCGTTGATATACAGTGTACTGATCTCTTTGATGCCAGCCATAGATAACTTAGCAAGATCTTCTAGGCTGATCTCAGCGTTAGCTGAAACCAATACTTCGCCTGTATCTGGATCGATATAATCTTGACCAGAAATCTTACCAGAGATGTACTCAACTGGTACTTCAAGCTCGGTAGTATTTGACTTTTCAAGTTGACGAATATGGCGTGCAGTAATGCGACGACCCTTCTCAACAAGAACAGTGCCTTCAGCGTCTTTAATATCATAACTTGCAGTTTCGCCACGTAGACGGTCAGCAACAAGATCCATTACTAGTGAATCTTTCTTGATCTTAAAGTTTACGCGATCGAAGAACAGGTCAAGAATATCTTGAGTTGAATAATCTAAAGCGCGCAGAATGATCGATGCCGCCAACTTACGACGACGGTCAATACGAACAAACAATGCATCTTTCGGATCGAATTCAAAATCTAACCAAGAACCACGGTAAGGAATAATACGTGCGTTATACAGCACCTTACCTGAAGAGTGGGTTTTACCACGGTCATGATCAAAGAATACGCCTGGGCTACGATGTAGCTGAGATACGATTACACGCTCAGTACCATTAATTACAAAGGTACCGTTGTCAGTCATCATGGGTATATCACCCATGTAAACTTCTTGTTCTTTAATGTCTTTTACTGTGCCAGGTGCTGCTTCACGGTCATACAGAACCATGCGTAACTTAACGCGCAATGGAGCTGCGTATGTAACACCGCGAATTTGACACTCTTTCACATCAAAAACTGGCTCGCCTAGCTTATAACTGACATATTGCAGCTCAGAATTACCAGAAAAGCTCTTGATGGGAAAAACGCTACGGAAGGCAGCTTCAAAGCCACGCTCACCTGTAGGATCTTGATCGGTGAACTTCTTAAAAGAGTCCAACTGGATTGACAAAAGGTAAGGGATATCCAAAACACGTGGACGCTTACCAAAGTCTTTGCGAATACGCTTCTTTTCAGAATAGGAGTAAACCATGGGTTTCCTCTGATTGCGAGATGTGACCAAGACTGAAACGACTTAAAATGTCGAAACAGCGCGTTTGCCCATCACCGTTGAAAGCAAGAACCCAACCAGTAATCTCTGCTAGGAACTGCGAAATCTGGCGATAAACGGTGAAAAAAAAATCGCCTGCGCTTACAGCGCAAAAAAGGCCGACGGTTAAAAAACCGCCAGCCTCCGCCCGATTACTCGGGTGGTTGTAAGTTATAGTATAACTTACTTGATCTCTACTGCAGCACCAGCCGCTTCTAGATCAGCTTTAAGAGCATCAGCTTCTTCTTTAGAGATAGCTTCTTTAACTGCTACTGGAGCAGCTTCAGCCATGCCTTTAGCTTCTTTCAGGCCAAGACCTGTAGCAGCGCGAAGAGCTTTAATTACTGCAACTTTGTTGTCGCCGTGAGAAGTAAGAATTACGTCGAATTCTGTTTTCTCTTCAGCAGCAGCAGCATCGCCACCACCAGAAACAACAGCAGCAGCTGCAGATACGCCGAACTTCTCTTCCATTGCTTCGATTAGTTCAACAACTTCCATTACAGACATTGCTGCAAGGGCTTCTAAGATTTGGTCTTTAGTGATAGACATAACAAAAGTTTCCTAATTGTACTGAATTCAATTTTAAATTAAAGCGGCTTAAAATTAAGCAGCTTCTTTCTGATCGCGTAGAGCGGCCAATGTACGAACGAACTTGCCAGCAGATGCTTCTTTTAGAGTCATCATGAACTGAGCTAGTGCTTCTTCGTAAGTTGGTAGTTTTGCTAAACGATCAATATTTTCTGCAGGGATTAATTCCCCTTCAAAGGCTGCTGCTTTGATTTCAAAATTCTCTTGCGCTTTAGCGAAATCTTTAAGAAGACGCGCAGCTGCACCTGGGTGCTCAGAAGAGAATGCAATCAAAGTAGGACCAGTAAACGTATCGCTTAGGCACTCAAAATCAGTACCAGCTACAGCGCGCTTAACAAGAGTGTTACGTACAACACGAATGTACACTCCAGCTTCACGAGCTGCTTTACGAAGTCCGGTCATATTAGCTACAGTTACGCCACGTGAATCGGCTACAACTGCAGATAAAGCACCTTTGGCAGCTTCGTTGACTTCAGCAACAATCGCTTTTTTGTCTTCGAGTCCTAACGCCATTGGTATACTCCTGGATTCTATCTAGGGAAATTCCCTAGCAATTACCATGCTAAATATCATAGATACTTAGCGACTTACGGCGCGAAAAATTCCAGCAGACAAAAATCTATCTGGGGTCCGACACCGTCTACGCAGGAAATTAAGTTAACTACTTGAGCAACACCTACGGTCTTGGACGGAGACTAATAATCAACCTAAAAGGTTAACTCTCAGCCTCAACCCTACAAAGTGCGCGCATTATAGACTAATGCGCGAGCTTTGTAAATTTACTTTGCGTCTTCCAGAGTACCCTGGTCAACCGCAACACCTGCACCCATAGTGGTAGAGATGCTTACTTTCTTAATGAAAACGCCTTTAGCTGCAGCTGGCTTGGCTTTTTTAAGTGCGCCAAGTAGTGCTTCTAAGTTTTCTTTAAGTTGAGCTGGTTCAAAGTCCACTTTACCGATAGTAGTGTGGATGATACCGTTCTTATCGTTACGGTAGCGTACTTGACCCGCTTTTGCGTTCTTAACTGCTTCAGCAACGTTTGGCGTTACAGTACCAGTTTTTGGGTTAGGCATTAGACCGCGTGGGCCTAAGATTTGACCTAACTGACCAACAACGCGCATTGCATCTGGAGATGCGATAACTACGTCGAAGTTCATTTCGCCAGCTTTAATCTGTGCAGCAAGCTCGTCCATACCAACAAGCTCAGCACCAGCTGCTGTAGCAGCTTCAGCGTTAGCACCTTGAGTGAACACAGCAACACGTACGTCACGACCAGTACCGTGTGGTAGCACAGTAGCGCCACGAACGTTTTGATCAGATTTACGTGGATCAACACCAAGGTTAACCGCAACGTCAACACTTTCAAGGAACTTAGCAGTAGCTAGTTCTTTAAGTAGTGCAACAGCTTCATTGATGTCGTAGCTTTTAGTCGCTTCAACTTTCTCGCGAATTAGACGAGCGCGTTTAGTTAGCTTTGCCATAATCTTAATCCTCTACTACCAAACCCATTGAACGCGCAGTACCTTCAATTGAGCGAGTCATCGCTTCAATATCAGCACCAGTCATATCAGCGGCTTTAGTCTCAGCAATTTCCTGGACAGCGCTACGCTTGATAGTTCCCACTTTTTCAGTGTTAGGACGGCCAGAACCTGATTTCAGACCAGCTGCTTTAAGCAGTAGGAAAGACGCAGGTGGAGTCTTAGTTTCGAAAGTGAAAGAGCGATCAGAGTAAACAGTGATAACTACAGGAATTGGCATACCTTTCTCGAACTTTTCAGTACGAGCGTTGAATGCTTTACAGAATTCCATGATGTTAACACCTTTCTGACCCAATGCTGGGCCTACTGGTGGCGACGGGTTTGCAGCACCGGCTGCGACTTGCAGTTTGATGTAACCATCAACTTTCTTTGCCATGAGACATTTCCTCAAGTTTGGGTACAAACGCTATCAGCACTATGCTGAACAGCTCCCCGAAAAATATGGGAGCGAATTATATATAAATTCGCTCCCATTTCCAAACAGTATTTGTGCTTTATTTAATCAGCTTTTTTCAATCTGACTAAAATCAAGTTCTACTGGTGTTGAACGACCGAAGATCATCACAGAAACCTTAACGCGGTTCTTCTCATAATCCACTTCTTCAACCGTACCGTTAAAGTCAGCAAAAGGTCCGTCAGTAACACGAACAACTTCACCTGGCTCAAACATAACGCGATGCGTTGGAGACTCAGTAGTTTCTTGCAGACGCTGAAGAATTGCATCAGCTTCTTTATCAGAAATTGGGGCAGGACGATCAGACGTACCACCGATGAAGCCCATTACACGAGGGATACTTTTCACCAAGTGCCAGCTTTCATCATTCATTTCCATCTGAACTAATACATAGCCAGGGAAAAACTTACGTTCGCTTTTACGACGTTGGCCTGCACGCATTTCTACCACTTCTTCAGTCGGTACTAAAACCTCACCAAAGTAAGCTTCCATTTCGTGCATTCTGATATGCTCAAGCAACGTTTTACACACACGGCCTTCATAACCGGAAAACGCTTGAATTACATACCATCTTTTTTTAGCTTCAGTAGCTTCAGTCATACTTAATGCCTATACGCCTGTAATAAAATTAACAATTCTAAGCAATACTGCATCTAGGCCCCAAAGGATTAAACCTAAAACGGCTGTTGCAGCTAATACAATGAAAGTTGTATTGAGTGCTTCTTGACGCGTAGGCCAAACCACTTTACGAACTTCAATCTGTGATTCACGAGCAAAAGTTAAAGCTTGCTTGCCTTTTTCTGTTTGCAACGCGATGAAACCAGCGATAGCAAAAGTCACGACGACACCTAGGGCGCGCACTACAACACTTGCTTCATTAAAATATTGATTGCCAATAATTGCAGCAGCCAACAAGATTACGACTAGGCCCCACTTTACGATATCCAGAGAGTTACCCTGGCTTTCAGTATTTGTTGTCATCGGTTAATTCCGTTACTCACTACGTTCTGAGTCAAGTGACACTATAAATAGCATTTTGCTCAGTGAAAAATTCAGTCAGACTCGCTATCCGAACTGGCGACTGTCCAACATACTTAGTTAAGTATACTCAACGAGTCAAAAATCGGTCATAGATTGTATTCTTATTCCACTTATTTGGCAAGAATACATAGCCCAGCTTCACTAACAAATTAAACCTAAATACAATAAAACAAAAAAGGCAGCCTAAGCTGCCTTTTTCAGTATCGAGTTAAGACGATTGCTAATTAAGCAACGATCTCAGCTACAACACCAGCACCAACTGTACGGCCACCTTCACGGATTGCGAAGCGTAAACCTTCGTCCATCGCGATTGGGCAGATTAGAGTTACTGTCATAGCTACGTTGTCACCAGGCATTACCATCTCTACGCCTTCTGGCAATTCGATAGTACCGGTTACGTCAGTTGTACGGAAGTAGAACTGTGGACGGTAGCCTTTGAAGAATGGAGTGTGACGTCCGCCTTCTTCTTTAGACAGAACATAGATTTCTGACTTGAAAGTAGTATGTGGAGTGATTGAACCAGGTGCAGCCAATACTTGACCACGTTCAACGTCTTCACGCTTGATACCACGTAGAAGAACACCACAGTTCTCGCCAGCACGACCTTCGTCAAGAAGCTTACGGAACATTTCAACACCAGTACAAGTAGACTTAGTTGTATCTTTGATACCAACGATTTCTACTTCTTCACCAACTTTGATGATACCGCGCTCTACACGACCAGTAACAACAGTACCACGACCAGCGATTGAGAAAACATCTTCAATTGGAAGAATGAATGCACCATCGATAGCACGCTCTGGCTCAGGGATGTATGTGTCTAGAGCTTCAGCTAGTTCAAGGATCTTAGCTTCCCACTCTGGCTCGCCTTCAAGAGCTTTAAGAGCAGAACCCTGGATAACTGGTAAGTCATCACCTGGGAAGTCGTACTCAGATAGAAGTTCACGAACTTCCATTTCTACTAGCTCTAGAAGCTCTTCGTCATCAACCATGTCACACTTGTTCATGAATACGATGATGAATGGAACGCCAACCTGACGTGAAAGCAGGATGTGCTCACGTGTTTGTGGCATTGGACCATCTGTAGAAGCAACTACTAGAATCGCGCCGTCCATCTGTGCAGCACCAGTGATCATGTTTTTAACATAATCCGCGTGACCTGGACAGTCTACGTGTGCGTAGTGACGTGATGGAGTGTCATATTCGATGTGAGAAGTATTAATTGTAATACCGCGCTCACGCTCTTCTGGAGCGTTATCGATCTGTGCGAAATCACGTGCAGTACCACCGTAAGTCTTCGTTAACACAGAAGAGATAGCGGCAGTTAGAGTAGTTTTACCATGGTCAACGTGTCCAATGGTACCAACGTTTACGTGTGGTTTTACGCGTTCAAATTTTTCTTTAGCCATGGTATTGCCCCAATCCAAGTATTTTGGTGATGAAACTGCATATAGCAAAAAATCCGATGCATTAAAATGTCATCGAATAAGTTAGTAAGATAATCAGAATGGTGAGAAGCAGGGAGGAGCTGATAGGTAGTCTTAAACGGGAAAAAGCACTCGAGACCGAGTGCTTTCTACTGATTAAGTATTATCAGCAAGATTTTGGAGCGGATGGCGGGAATCGAACCCGCGTTATCAGCTTGGAAGGCTGGAGTAATACCATTATACGACATCCGCGGAACCTACTTCAGGTTACCTAACTACCTAGAATATGGTGGAGGGAGAAGGATTCGAACCTTCGAAGGCTGAGCCGTCAGATTTACAGTCTGATCCCTTTGGCCACTCGGGAACCCCTCCAGAGAAATGGTGCCGGCACCAAGAGTCGAACTCGGGACCTACTGATTACAAGTCAGTTGCTCTACCAACTGAGCTATGCCGGCGTGTCATTTCGGTAGCGGATATTATGGAAATGTGAGCCTAAGTGCAATAGCAAAAGTGAAATATTATTAAAAAAGTGAGTTAAATGGCGTTTTTTTATGCTTAACGCTACTTTCAAGTATACTTTTGAAGCAATTAAATCAAATTAGTACTTAAAGCCAGCATCGCAGTTCTCATTGCAGTTGTTCATAATAAATTCATAGTGTACTGTGCCCTCCTGAACGGAGAACTTCGCAATGTCGCAACCAAACCAAATTCACAACGCTCTTTATCTCGCTTTTCAGCGCCTACAGTGGGCAGGACTGAGAGAGTCTGTGCCATTAACACTCAGTGAAAATGATTTGGCAGATTTACGTGGTATTAATGAAAAAATATCCTTATCTGAAGTCACCGATATTTATCTGCCGCTGAGTCGTCTATTAAATTTAAATGTTGGCGCAAAGCAGCAAAGAGGTTTGGCGTTAAATGAGTTCCTCGGACATGTACCGCCTAAACGCCCCTATATTATCAGTATCGCAGGCAGCGTAGCTGTTGGTAAGAGCACTACAGCCCGTATTCTACAAGCACTGCTCAGCCATTGGCCTGAGCATCCAAAAGTCGATTTAATTACCACTGATGGCTTTTTGTATCCGTTAGCAGAGCTTAAGCGACGTGGCCTATTACAGCGAAAAGGTTTTCCAGAAAGTTACGATATGAAAGCCTTAGTTGAGTTTATTTCAGCGATTAAGGCTGGTGAGTCGGCAGTCAGTGCACCGATATACTCACATATTACCTATGACCGCATTCAAGATGAAAAACAATGGATCAGACAGCCAGATATTTTAATCATTGAAGGACTCAATGTTTTGCAAACTGGCCAAGACTCACCTGTTGATACCCAGCGTCCATTTGTTTCTGACTTTGTCGATTTCTCGATCTATGTCGATGCCCATGAGGCGTTACTAAAAGAGTGGTATGTCGACCGTTTTTTACAGTTCAGAACCGGGGCGTTCAGTAGTGAAGATTCTTACTTCCATCATTACTCAAAGCTCGATGACTCTGAAGCAACCGCGACAGCTTCAAACATTTGGGACTCAATTAACGGCCCTAACCTCACTCTAAATATATTGCCTACGCGCGAAAGAGCACACCTTATCTTACAAAAAGGACCTGATCATATGATGGATCAAGTCCTATTGCGTAAATAGAGAACCTGCTATGTATAAAAGCTAATACTGATTAGTCTGCTTTACGCAGGCTAATCTCACCACCAATATAGCTTTGCAATCCCGACTCTGTTTCTAAGACAACAGCCCCTTGCTCATCGACCCCCATACAGACACCATAAATCTCATCTTGGCCCATCAGTAACTTTACCGACTTTCCTTGAAAGAGATCAGCTTCGCGCCAACGATCTTGAAACGGTGTGAGTCCAGACTGTTGAAATAGATTAAGATCTTGCTGTAATTGCTTCTGCAGCAGAGCTAACAAAGCCGTTTTATCTGGCAGACTTGCTTGACCGGTTAAATCACTCCAAGGCTGATCAATCAGTGCTGCATGTTGCTCACCCATGGCCATATTCAAGCCGATACCTATGACTAAATTGCACTCACTATCTGTATGACCACTCATCTCAATCAACACGCCAGCGAGTTTTTTACTTTCAAGGTAGATATCGTTAGGCCACTTTACCCCAACATCTTTAATGCCAAGCTTTTCAAGTACGGTAACAATCGAGCATGCCACAACTAGGCTTAACCCCATCGCTTGCGCCATTCCTTGCGGAAATTGCCAATACATAGAGAAATACAAGTGACAACCATAAGGCGAAACCCAAACACGACCACGTCGACCTCGCCCTGCCGATTGATATTCAGCAACACAGATATCGCCCGAAACTAAGTCTTCTGCGTGTTTTAAAATAAAAGCGTTAGTACTGGGGATTTCGTCAAAATAAAAGCAACGATTGCTAATTTGTTGCTTTAGCTTCACTTCATCAACTAACGATATAGGTCCGTTTAAGCGGTAGCCCTTGCCTTTGACACTGTAAATATCAACGCCATACTCTTCCAGTCCAGCAATATGGTTACTTACAGCGGTACGAGAAACCCCTAAAAGAGAGGCCAAAGCCTCTCCAGATACAAATGACCCTGCGGCCAATTCAGATAGTATCTCGCGTTTTCGACTCCATTGCTCAGCCATCTATAAACTCCTTTCACCATTGGCAGTGATCATTCGAGGTTCAGGATCAAGCCTAATACCAAATTGTGCTTCAATTTTCTCAACAATCAATCTCGCCAACGAAAGTACATCTTCACTGGTCGCATTATGTTTATTTATTAACACTAATGCCTGGTTCTGGTGCACAGCAGCACCACCAAGTTGGCGTCCCTTTAAACCCGATTTATCAATAAGCCAACCAGCAGCCACTTTTACTTGTTCATCGCCGTGAGGATAGCCGACGATATCTGGAAATACGCCGACAAGCCGATCAAAGTCAGCCTTATCGATTATCGGGTTTTTAAAGAAGCTCCCCGCATTGCCAAACTCCGCTGGATCAGGTAATTTTTCTCGACGAGTTTCACAAATGCTATCAAACACTTGCTGAGCAGTGACTTGTTCAGCTTTAAACGATCTAAGAGGGCCATAATCTAATCGTGGAACCCAACGCTTTGGTAGCTTAAAACCAACCTTGGTGATCACCGCCTTACCTAACAACTCTTTCTTAAAGATAGAGTCTCGATAACCGAAATCACAAGCATTGGCAGCTAAACGTACCAAGTGGCCATCACGCAAATCAACGTACTCAACCCAATCACAAAAATCGTTTAATTCGACGCCGTATGCACCAATATTCTGAATCGGAGCAGCGCCAACAGTCCCCGGGATCAACGCTAGATTTTCTAGACCACTGAATCTATTTCTTAAGCAAAAACTAACAAGATCATGCCAATTCTCTCCAGCCGCTACACTCAGATAGTGATAATTCTCATCGTCCGTAATATCAATCCCTTTAGTTTCGACTAATACCACAGTCCCTTGAAAATCTTCACATAAAATAATATTACTACCGCCACCTAAAATAAGCATAGGTTGCTGCGCTTGATAAAGTTTGCAGCAAGTATCAACCAACACATTTGATGTCGTAGCATGAACTAATTGCTGACAGCCATGGGCTAAAGCGAAAGTATTAAAGTCTTGAAGGGAATAAAGTGGGCTGGTTGGCATTTGGATATCATTTAGGGGAAAACAACTATTGTAGCCTAAAGAAGTAAATCGAAGAAGCTTGGAGCACTTTAATGGTAATAGGCTTAACTAAATCGAGAAAAAGTGAACACTAAGTCCGCAAAATAAGGCTAGCAGCCTAGAATAGTGAACTTATTAAAGGTGAAAATCTCAATATCGTATCAATTTCAGACAAGAAAAAAGCCTCTGCATTCTTTCCATAAGAAGTGCAGAGGCTTTCATCTTAATTTCTTCAAATCGCAGAGACGAAAAAGCCCTGCTATTACTAGCAGGGCTTATCGTAATGTTGGCGGAGCGGACGGGACTCGAACCCGCGACCCCCGGCGTGACAGGCCGGTATTCTAACCAACTGAACTAC